>JAYOST010000007.1:0-34785 GCA_038139365.1 Alphaproteobacteria bacterium | reverse complement strand
ACGGGTTTATCGAGCCACATCTGTGGACCGGCGTCGGGCGTGCGCGCTCGGGGTGCGGTGCGGCGCTGGTCGGGTCCGCCGACCAGATTCTGAGCGAGATCGAGGCCTATCAGAAAATGGGGATGCGGAGCTTCATCTTTTCAGGCTATCCCCATCTCGAGGAATGCGATCATATCGGCAGGCTGGTGCTTCCCGAGCTGAAGACGTGCTCGCTTCCGCATGAATATGGACGGGTGCCGGCGGGTATACCGGCAACGCCGCTTGGTACAGGAGACAGACATTGATGGACCGGATCACCATTGCCGAGGATTTGAGCTTTTCGCGAATTGTTTATGGCATGTGGCGGCTTGGTGATGATGCTGACACATCACCGGCGCATGTTCAGGCAAAGATCGAAGCCTGCCTTGAGCAGGGCATCACCACGATGGACCAGGCTGATATCTATGGCGGGTACGAGGCTGAGGAAATTCTTGGCAACGCCCTTCGCGCCGCGCCGCATCTGAAAGAGAAGGTGGAGATTGTCACCAAATGCAACATCGTGGCACCGGTGGGGCGATATGCCGATGCCCGCGTGAAGCATTACGACACCAGCGCGGCGCATATCTCGCAGTCGGTTGAGGACAGCCTGCGGCTGATGGATGTCGAGCGTATCGACATGCTGCTCATGCACCGGCAGGACCCGATGATGGACCATGACGAGACCGGCGGTGCGCTGGACGCGCTGGTGGCTTCGGGCAAGGTGCGCCAGGTCGGGGTATCGAACTTCCGCCCCTGGGATATTGATCTGTTGCAATCGGCGATGAACACGCGCCTTGCCACCAACCAGATCGAGATCAGCGTTCTGGAAAATTCATCCTTCACGAATGGTGACATCGCCTATCTGCAACAGCACCGGATCCCGCCGATGGCCTGGTCGCCGCTGGCTGGCGGGGCGCTGTTCGCGTCCGAGAACCGGGCCCTTCACGACAGCCTTGCCGGCATCGCGGCGCGGCAGGACGCAGATGTCGCGGCGCTGGCGGTGGCCTGGCTGATGGCGCACCCGGCGCGGATCATGCCAGTGATGGGGACCAATAATCTGGAGCGGATCGGCAAGCTAGGCGAAGCTATGCAGCTGACCATTGATCGTGAGACCTGGTTCGAGATCTACACCGCGGCAATCGGCGAGGAGGTGCCCTAGGGGCAACGAAGCGGCAGGCCTGCGACCTGATTATTTACCGAGGCCTGTCAGGTGCCGGAATCACTGCCGATATAGCGGTGGACGGTGGCTTCAACACCATCGCGGTAAAGGGCTGAAAGCCACTTGTCGAATGCGGTGGCGAAGCTGCCATCATTTACCAGATCGCCATAGATGTGGGTCATCCGGAGCCAAGCAGACGGCGTGCGTTCAGCCTCGGCCGCCGTGGCGCTCAGCATGTCCCACATCGGATCGTTCGGTTCGATCAGGCTGTCATCCTCGCGCCTTCCGGCGCACATGCGCGCCCAGATGGCCTCGACAAGCGCCAGCCCTTCGACAGATGTGCCCGCCGCGAGGCCGTCCCGGACCGATGGCAAAATGAAACCGACATGCCGAGCCGAGCCGTCAAAGGCCACACGCCGGACGGTGTCGATGATGGCGGGGTTGGCAAACCTCCTGCCGATCATCTCGAGATATTCGATGGCGGTGACACCCGGCATCGACGGTATATAAGGGACAATCTCCTCGCGCTGAACCTTGGTGAACAGGGCGTTGATAATGGGTGTGTCCATCGTATCGGCGATGGTGTCCAGCCCCAGCAATTCACCCATATTCGCGATGATCTGGTGCCCGCCGTTCAGAATTCTGATTTTCCGGGTCTCGTGCTGATGAACATGGGCCGAGAATTCTGCGCCGACCAGGTCCCAGTCGGGCCGCCCAGCGCAGAAGTCATCCTCGATAACCCATTGCCGGAAATTCTCATGCGTCACCGGAACAGCGTCATCAATGCCAAGGGTCCTGGCGAGCTGGCGCTCACCCGGGCCGGTCATCGGCACGATGCAGTCGACCATCGAATTTGGAAAGGAACAGCTGCTGTCGATCCAACTGGCAAGATCCGGATCGGTAAGACGTGCGAGACTGACGACAGTCTGTCTGAGGATCTCGCCATTGCCCTGCAGGTTGTCACAGCACAGACATGTCACAGGTCCGCTTCCGGCGTCGCGCCGAAGGCCCAGCGCGGCCACCAGGGCGCCGAAGGCCGTGCGTGGTGTTGCCGGATTGTCAGCGTCATGCCGGATGTCGGGGTGGGAGAGGTCCAGACCACCGGTGCTGGTGTCGGTGAAGTATCCCCCTTCAGTAACAGTCATCGAGACGATCCGGATGCCCGGGTCGGCGATCGTCCGGATCAATGTCGCGTTGTCATCCTCCACCGGAAGATAGTCGATCATCGGTCCGATTATCTCGGTCGCCTTGCCGCCATCGGGGTCAAGTTCTATCAGGGTTGTCAGACAATCCTGCGCCAAAAGTTTCTGGCGCATCTTCTTGTCATTCTCCATGACGCCAGCGCCGATGATGCCCCAGTCGGCGGCGGTGCCCTGCTGCATCAGCCGGTGCACATACCAGGCAAGATGGGCGCGATGAAAATTGCCGACCCCGATATGGACAATGCCCGGCGTTATCTTGCGGCGGTCATAATTCGGCACAGTGATTCTGCCCGACAGCGTGTCGAGAGAGGTGTTGCACAGCCTTGTTGCGCTGACGGTCTTGCCAGCACGGTTCATCAACTCATCCATTGTCCGCCATCCACATTGTAGGTCTGCGCGACAACGTAGTCGGACTCGTCACTCGCCAGAAACACCGCCATGCCGGCAAGATCCTGCGGCCGGCCCATCCGTCCAAATGGCACATTGGCGCCAACTTCGCGTTTCTTCTGGCCGGGGGCCTTGTTTTCATATTTAGCAAAGAAGGCGTCGACACCGTCCCAATGCTCGCCATCGACAACACCGGGGGCAATGGCGTTCACATTGATGCCGTGACGTATCAAATTCAGGCCGGCCGACTGGGTGAGGCTGATAACGGCGGCCTTGGTTGCGCAATAGACCGCGACAAGCGGCTCGCCGCGCCGTCCTGCCTGGCTTGCCATGTTGATGATTTTCCCGCCGGTGCCTCGGTCGATCATCTGCCGCGCCACTGCCTGCATGGTGAAAAGCGTCCCGGCGACATTGATCTCGAAGACCCGCTGATAATCGCCATAGGTGATCTCGGTGATCGGGGCGGCGGTAAAAATGGCGGCGTTGTTGACCAGAATATCAATGCCGCCAAAAGCATCCGTCGCCGCTGCAATCGCCGTATCGATGCTGGCCTGACTTGTCACATCCATTTCGACGGCAATGGCCGCATCGCCGATTTCGTCCGCCACATTTCGGGCGCGTTCGATGTCGATATCGGCGATGGCGACGCGCGCGCCCTCGTTGGCATAGGTCTGTGCGAAATGACAGCCGATGCCCCGCGCCGCGCCCGTGATCAGCGCCGATTTGCCAGCAAGCCGTGTCATCTCAGGCGCAGTCCCCTTTCGTCAAAACGGTGAAGATGCGCCAGATCAGGTGTCAGGAAGACAGTGCTGCCATATGACAGGTCGAGTTCACCACTGGCGCGCACCGTCAGCGGCTCAGCGAAGGCCGGACAATTGATATGGAAGAACGTGTCGGAGCCGAGATGTTCGGACAGGCCGACGACGCCTTCCCAGTCGCCCGAGTTGTCCGAAATAGCGATATGTTCGGGCCGGATGCCGATGGTGTGCGACGAGTGGGCGGCGGCCTCGGCGCCGTGTAGCAGGTTCATCCGCGGTGACCCGATAAAGCTGGCGACAAAGGTGTTCTGCGGGCTGCGGTAGAGTTCGAGCGGGCTGCCGACCTGTTCGATAACGCCGTTCTGCAGAACCACGATCTTGTCGGCCATTGTCATCGCTTCGACCTGATCATGCGTCACATAGATCATCGTCGTCGACAGCCGCTTGTGGAGTTCGCTGATTTCCAGGCGCATGCCGACACGCAGTGCTGCGTCGAGGTTGGAAAGCGGCTCGTCGAATAGAAAGGCGCGTGGTTCGCGGACAATCGCCCGGCCGATGGCGACACGCTGGCGTTGGCCGCCCGAAAGCTGGCCAGGACGACGTTCGAGATATTCGGTGAGGTTCAACACCTTTGCCGCTTCCTCGACACGGCGTTCCTGTTCCGATCTGTCCAGCCCGGCCATGCGAAGCGGGAAGGCGATGTTCTTGCGGACCGACATATGCGGGTATAGCGCATAGGACTGGAACACCATTGCAAGGCCGCGCCGCGCCGGCGGAATGGCGGTGGCATCCTCGCCATTGATGACAACCTGACCCGAGGTCACATCCTCCAGCCCTGCGATCAGGCGTAGCAGGGTCGACTTGCCGCATCCTGACGGGCCGACAAAGACGACAAATTCACCATCCTCGATGTCCAGGTCGAGCGGCGGGATCACCTGTAAGTCGCCAAAGCTCTTCGAGACCTGCTTGAGCTGTATCTGTTTCATCTGCCCCCCCTATTTCACCGCGCCGAAAGTCAGGCCGCGAACAAGCTGTTTCTGGCTGAACCACCCCATGACGAGGATTGGCGCGATCGCCATCACCGACGCCGCGCTGAGCTTTGCGAAGAACAGGCCTTCCGGACTGGAATAGCTGGCAATGAAGGCGGTCAACGGCGCAGCCTTCGCCGCCGTCAGGTTCAGCGTCCAGAATGCCTCGTTCCAGGCCAGGATTACGTTCAGCAATATTGTCGAGGCAATGCCGGGAACCGCCATCGGTGTCAGCACATACAGCAACTCGGCGCGCATGCCGGCCCCGTCCATCCGCGCCGCTTCGAGGATTTCGACCGGAATCTCGCGGAAATAGGTGTAGAGCATCCACACGATGATCGGCAGGTTGATCAGCATCAGCACGATGACAAGGCCGAGGCGGCTGTCGAGAATGCCAAGCTCGATGAACAGCAGATAGATGGGATACAGCACCCCAACCGCCGGCAGCATCTTGGTCGACAGCATCCACATCAGGATGCCACGCGTGCGCTTCGAGGGCACGAACGCCATCGACCAGGCAGCCGGCACCGCGACAAGGATGCCAAGCAGCGTCGAGCCGACGGCGATGATCACCGAGTTGGAGAAATGTTTGAAATAGTCCGAACGGTCCTGGACGACGGCATAGCTCTCGAAGGTCCAGGCCGACGTCAGGACCTGGAGCGGCGTGCTGATGGCGTCACCCTCGGATTTGAAGGACAGCACCAGAATCCACAGGATCGGGAAGAAAATGATGATGGCCACGGTCCAGGCAATGACCGAGGTGATTGTCTTCTGACGTGTGGTTGCTGCGCGCGCCATGATCCTGCCTACCTAAGCGTCCAGATTCTTGCCAACTATGCGCAGCAGGAAGACCGCCACGATGTTGGCCAGAATAATGGCATAGACCCCACCAGCCGACCCAAGGCCGACATTCTGGCTTTCCAGAACGCGCTGGAAGATCAGATAGGTCAGAGTTTTGGTGCCGAAGGCGCCGGCTGTCGTGACGAAAATCTCGGCGAAGATCGACAGCAGGAAAATCGTCTGTATCAGGATCACAACCGTGATGGCCCGTGCCAGATGCGGCAGGATGATGAACCAGAAACGTCCGACAGGCCGGGCGCCGTCCATTTCGGCGGCTTCCAGCTGTTCGGTGTCGAGCGACTGGATCGCGGTCAGCAGGATCAGGGTGGCGAACGGCAACCACTGCCAGCTGACGATCATTACAACCGAGGGCAATGACGCCTGGCTCAGCCATTGGATGGGTTCGGCTCCGAAAAACCGCCACAGATGGGCAAAAAACCCGTTCACCGGATCCATGAACATGTTCTTCCACACCAGGCCGGACACCGTCGGCATCACGAAGAATGGTGCGATTACCAGAATGCGGACGACACCCTGTCCCCATATCGGCTGGTCCAGAAGCAGGGCAAGTGCAATTCCAAGCAACACTGTGATGACAAGAACGCCACCAACAATGATCAATGTGGTTGCGACGGCAGGCCAGAAGGCGCTGGATGAGACAAAGCGGACATAATTGTCAAAGCCGACCCATCCGAGATCGCCGCCGCGAAGCGGCAGATATTTCTTGAAAGAAAAGAAAAGCGTCATCACCAGCGGCACAAGCATCCAGCCCAGAAGCAGGATGACTGCGGGGGCCATCATCACTCTGGCAATGGATTTGGAATGCTGGGTGGCCACGGGGACGGTTCCTCTATCGCCGGCACAGGTCTATCGCCAGCACAGGCGCGAAAACGAGAGAAAATAGAATAACACCAGACAGCGGCCTGGAAAGCCCGAGGGCGTCGTGGGACGCCCCCGGGGTATGTTTTGCCTAGCGGTAGCCTGCGGCTTCCATGGCGTCGTTGGTCAGAGCCTGCGCCTTGGCCAGTGCCTCTTCAACGGATTGCTGACCGGCATAGGCAGCCGAAAATTCCTGGCTGACCTCGGTGGCAATGCCAGCGAACTCCGGAATGGCGGCGAACTGGATGCCGACATAGGGGCTCGGATCAACGGTCGAATTGGTCGGATCGGCCGACAGGATCGAGTCCAGTGTCATCTTGGCAAACGGAATATCCTTGTAGTTCGCGTTCTCATAAAGCGAGGTGCGCGCGCCCGGAGGTACGTTTGCCCAGCCTTCATTGGCGGCGACCAGCTCGATATAGCCGTTGGATGTTGCCCACTCGATGAACTGCTTTGCAGCGGCTTCCTTCTGGGTGCCGGCCGGGATGGCCAGAGCCCATGCCCACAACCAGTTCGAGCGAACGCCCATGCCATTGTCAGGTGCCAGCGCGAAGCCAACCTTGTCAGCCACGGTCGAATCCTTCGGGTTTGTCACAAAGGATGCGGCGACGGTGGCGTCGATCCACATGCCGCACTTGCCCTGCTGGAACAGCGACAGGTTTTCGTTGAAGCCGTTGGTGGCATAACCGGCGGGGCCGGAATCACTCATCATGTTCACGAAGAAGTTCAGCGTGTCGGACCACTCGCGGGTGTCGAACTGGGCATTCCACTCTTCGTCGAACCAGCGGGCGCCGAACGAATTAGACATGGCGGTAATGAAGGCGCCGCCTTCACCCCAGCCGGCCTTGCCACGAAGGCAGATGCCGTTGATGTCATTGTCGCGATCGGTCATCTCGCGGGCTGCCTTGGCGATGAACGACCAGGACGGAGCTTCCGGCATGGTCAGGCCAGCCTTCGCCATCAGGTCGGTGCGGTACATGATCATCGAGCTTTCGCCGTAGAAAGGTGCCGCATACAGCGTGCCATTGTGGCTCAACCCGCCAGCCATGGCAGGCAGGATGTCGCCAA
Source organism: Alphaproteobacteria bacterium (assembly GCA_038139365.1). GTDB lineage: Bacteria > Pseudomonadota > Alphaproteobacteria > Puniceispirillales > Puniceispirillaceae > UBA8309. Next base: position 27,446 of record JAYOST010000007.1, on the reverse strand, counting down.
CATTGTACCCGGCGCTGAGATCATCAAGCGGGACCAGCCAGCCGTTCTTGCCCCAGATCGGGGTTTCGTACATGCCGATGGTCATGATGTCGAAGGCACCGCCCTTGGTGGTGATATCGGTGGTGACACGCTGGCGAAGAACGTTTTCTTCCAGCGTCACCCACTCGACCTTGTGGCCGGTTTTCGCAGTGAAATCGTCAGTCAGACCCTGCATCCGGATCATGTCACCATTGTTGACTGTTGCGATGGTCAGCGTTTCTGCATAGGCAACGCCGGACGCCATGAGCGTCGCCGCGGCTGCTGTGCAGATCAGTTTTCTGAATTGCATTGGAATTCTCCTCCTGAATGTCATGCCCCAAAATAGAACACTGAAATATTTCCTCGCGTCAATATAATTTTGACGCGCGTAAAATATAACACTGTCTGAGGGGCTTAGTGTGTGGGTGGATCGGGGTGTGGCCGGGTGGCCGAAGTCCCGTTATGCCGAAGCACGCATGATGAGTCGCGCCGCGAACTGGGTCTCTTCGCGCTTGTCAGGCCGGCCGCCTGCGTCGATCAGCCGGAACAGCGTCTCGACCGCATGGTCCGACACTGCCTCATAGTCGTGTGCCGCGGTTGTCAGGGATGGACAGGTGAAGCGGGAATAGGGATGGTCGTCGTGCGATGCAACGCGAATCGTGCAGCCTTCCTCCCGGCCGACCCTGATCCCCAGCTCGTGGCATGCCGACAGAAAGCCGATGGCAAGCCGGTCATTGCTGCATAGAACGGTGTCGGTTGGAAGCAGATCCTGTTGCAACACTTTCAGTGCGCCAGCGCGTCCGATTTCCTCGAATCCCCAGCCATTACCGTCGATCTGCACCAGGTGTGGTTCCAGATCAAGCCGCCGCATCATCTCAAGATAGGCGTCCCGGCGCTTGTTGGCGTTGGGGTTCGCCGGATTGCGCATTTCGAAAAAACAGGGCGCGCTGCCGGTTCGGCTCAGATATTCAACGGTCTGCGAGACAAAGCTGAAATTGTCCGAACCGACAAAGGCCGCCCCGACACCCTCGATGTTGCTGTCGAACAGGATGGTCGGCACATCACGGCAGAATTCCTCGACATGTTTTTTGCTGGATGCCCGGCCCAGCGGCGCCAGCAGCACACCTGCCGGCCGAAGCGAACGCAAGGTATCAAGAATGGCGTTTTCCTGGCTTTGTTCGCCATGCGATGAGAACAATGTCGGGGTGAAACCAGCATCGATACAACGGCGTTCTATGACGCGCGCGATTTCGGCGAAGAACGGGTCGGCGAGATAGGGCACCACGATGCCGATATTTTTGGTCAGCCGCCTGTTCTGGTTCATCGCATAGATGTTCGGGCGGTAATCATATTCCCTCAGCGCGGCTTCGATCCTGTCCCGCGTCGAGGCTCTGACACTGTTCGGGTTGTTGAAATATTTCGAAATGGTCGGACGGGAAATGCCGCATAGTGCGGCGAACTCGTCCATGTTCCTGATTCTATCTTCGCTCATCGTCGTTCCTGAAAATCCCCAAAATTTGCTGGCGAATTTTGGCTTCATCCTTGACGCAATATTAACGCGTGTAAAGTTTTGAGCAAGTCGCCTTTATACGGTATTGTCTCGCCAGGCCGTCACAGCACAGGGATAATGGTTGAAACATGTCACCGGATGCACATTCCAATATTGTCGATATTGACGCGCTGGCGTCTGGCATTCTGGCATTGCCGGATCAGCACGGAATCGTCGCTGTCGCGATCGCCGGCGCGCCTGGCAGCGGGAAATCCACCTTGGCCGAGACCTTGTGCGGACGCCTCGGCGCGCGCAGCTGCGTGATTCCCATGGACGGGTTCCATCTCGACAATGCGACCCTGTCGGCGCGCGGGCTCCTTTCGGTCAAGGGGGCGCCGGAAACATTCGATCTTCCTGGCTTCACGCGCCTCGTCGATGGGGTGAAAGGCGGCGCAACCCGTCAGTTCCCGACATTTGACCGCGACATCGACAGCGTTGTCGAATGTGGCGGTGCTGTTCCAGATGGCGTGTCTATCCTGCTGTTCGAAGGCAATTATCTGCTGTTTGATGAGGATGGCTGGCGTGATCTTGCGCACAGGTGGGATGCGAGTGTCTGGCTTGATGTTCCCGAGGAAGTTCTGGAACACCGGTTGACGCAACGCTGGCTTGATCAGGGGCTGTCACCGCAAGACGCGCTGGCGCGGGCCATGGGAAATGACATCGTCAATGCCCACCGTGTCGTTCGCCGCGCCATGTCATCGACCTGGACCGTGCGGAACTGACGCCGACGGCCACAAATCTGTGCCCCGCCCAATTGTGCCCGGCCGGGATGCGTCGAAGGCGGTGGTCTGTCACCACAACTTTCTATCGTCTGATCCTTGGAATTGAATGTCTGGTGCGTCAGTCCGGTTTGATCCGCTTCAGCGGACGTCCGCCTATGCCCAATGCCAGAATCACCACAATCTCGCTGGCATGTGGGGCATCCGGCACACTGATCTCGGCAGCGTCCATATGGTCGAATTCCCAGATGCTGTGCTTGCTCGTCAGCGGCACCGCCAACGCTGCGCCGGGACCGCCGATCTTCTTTGTCGACGGGATGATTTCGCTGGCATCGCCAAGGGCGCCACGAACCGGCGCGCCGAACCGCGGATGGATCAACGCCGCCGCATGTTCGATTTCACCATCGACACCGACGATCGCCCCCTTGCCATAGGACTGCACATCATCCGGCCCGGCGCCAAGCGCCTCGAGCCCGCGAGCCACCAGTTTCGCTGAGATATCGGCGCCGATATCCTTGAGAAGATCCAGATCGCCATCGGCAAGACCGGCCAGCGGATTGGTGATGACCGCGGCGATCACACATTTACGGCTTGGCGTGGCCAGCGTTGTACCTGCTTCACGATGGATATCCTCGACCGAGGCGATCATCTTCCGAATTTCGGCGGTTCTCTTCATGGTGACGCTCTCCCGTGCGGCGGCGGTTATGAGGCCTTCATCTTGGCAAAATCAGCAGGAAAGTGAAAGCAGCCGGGACGCTGTTTACGGCAAAAATTTTATCATTTGGTAAAAAATATTGGACAAAGCCGATTTATCCGGCATTCTTTTCGTCATTGGCAAGGGCCTGTGGCGGTGTTGTCCCGCGTTCTGCGAGACCGTCAAAACGGTGTGGAGATACCCGCGATGCCACAGGCCTGATGGTTCACCTTATGTGAGCGGAGGCGCGCATGGTTGACAGATATCTTGAAGACGGGGTCATCGAAGGCCGCTTGGATGATGACGCCTATCAGCAGAATTTCGCGGATGCGCATCCGCCGCTTGACCCGCATGAGGCAGCGGTCGCGGCTGATCGCTGTTATTTCTGCTATGACGCGCCCTGCGTGACAGCCTGTCCGACGGCGATCGACATTCCCAAATTCATCCGGCAGATCTCGACCGGCAATCTTGACGGTTCGGCCCGCACGATTTTCGAACAGAATATTCTGGGCGGTATGTGCGCGCGCGTCTGCCCGACGGAAACGCTGTGCGAGCAGGCCTGTGTTCGCGAGACCGCCGAAGGCAAGCCGGTGCAGATTGGCCTGCTGCAGCGTCACGCCACCGACCATGCCATGCAGAATGGCACGCAATATTTTGACCGCGCCGCCGAGACCGGCAAGAGTGTTGCCGTTGTCGGAGCGGGCCCGGCCGGGCTTGCCTGCGCGCACCGGCTGGCGATGAAGGGTCACAAGGTTGTCGTCCATGACGCCAATCCCAAGGCCGGTGGTTTGAATGAATATGGGATTGCCACCTACAAATCTGTTGACCAGTTTGCGCAGCATGAGGTGGATTACGTCACCGCCATTGGCGGCATCAGCATTGTCAATGACAGCCGCCTTGGTGAGGGGCTGACCATCGACGGGCTGCTGGCCGAGCATGACGCGGTCTTTCTTGGCATCGGTCTTGGCGGGGTGAATGCCCTTGGCGTCGATGGTGACGCCGATGATGCTGGCACCAACGCCGTTGATTTCATCGCCGAACTTCGCCAGGCGGACAATTTCGCCAGCGTGCCGGTTGGTCGCCGGGTGATGGTGATTGGCGGCGGCATGACCGCCATCGATGTTGCCACCCAAGCCCGGCTTCTTGGTGCGCAGGAGGTGACCATCGCCTACCGCCGCGGGCGGGAAAACATGAATGCCTCGTCGGCCGAACAGAACCAGTCATCGTCGAAGGGTGTTGCCATCCGCCACTGGATGCAGCCCGCAGAGGTGACGCGGACTGCAGAAGGCAGCCTTGCGGTGAAGATGGAATTCACCGCGATGTCGAATGGCAAGCTTGCCGGCACCGGCAAGTTCCAGACCTTCGAGGTCGACCAGCTGTTCACCGCCATCGGGCAGACACTTGCCTCGGGTGACGAGATCGGCTCGATCGCCGTAGAGAAGGGCCGCATCCGGGTGGATGGCGAGCTCAGAACCTCAAATCCGTCAGTCTGGGCCGGAGGCGACTGTGTCGGCGCCGGCGAAGATCTGACCGTCACCGCCGTGGCACAGGGACGTGACGCGGCAGAATCCATTCACGCGGCACTGACCGCCTGAGCGAAGCGCAAGGGAGAACGCAATGGCCGACCTCAGACATGACTTCGTAGGCATCAAATCCCCGAACCCCTTCTGGCTGGCCTCGGCCCCGCCGACCGACAAGGAATATAATGTCGTGCGGGCCTTCAAGGCCGGCTGGGGCGGCGCGGTCTGGAAGACGCTTGGTCTCGACCCGCATATTGTCAATGTTGGCGGGCCACGTTACGGCGCCATCTGGGGCGCCGACAGACGGCTGCTCGGCCTCAACAATATCGAGCTGATCACCGACCGCCCGCTGGATGTGAATCTCCAGGAGATCAAGTCGGTGAAGAAGGCCTTCCCCGATCGCGCGCTTGTCACCAGCCTGATGGTGCCCTGCGAGGAGCCCTGCTGGGAGGATATACTGCGCAAGGTCGAGGACACCGAATGTGACGGTGTGGAGCTGAATTTCGGCTGTCCACACGGGATGTCAGAGCGTGGCATGGGTGCGGCCGTTGGCCAGGTCCCCGAATATATCGAGATGGTCACCCGCTGGGCCAAGGCGAAAACCCGCATGCCGGTGATCGTGAAGCTGACACCTAACATCACCGATGTGCGCTATCCGGCGCGCGCTGCCAAGGCTGGCGGTGCCGATGCTGTCTCGCTGATCAACACCATCAGCTCGATCGTCTCGGTCGATCTCGACCAGTTCGCGCCGCAACCGACCATCGACGGCAAGGGAACGCATGGCGGCTATTGTGGGCCGGCGGTGAAGCCGATCGCGCTGAACATGGTGGCGGCGATTGCCCGCGATCCGGAAACGGCGGATATGCCGATCTCCGGAATTGGCGGTGTCACCACCTGGCGTGACGCGGCGGAATTCATCACCCTTGGCGCGGCCAATGTGCAGATATGCACCGCCGCCATGACCTATGGTTTCAAGATCATCGAGGAACTTGTCGAGGGTCTCGAGCAATGGATGGACAGCGCCGGTCATGCCGATCTTGATGCAATCCATGGCCGTGCCGTGCCGAATGTCACCGAGTGGCAATATCTGAACCTGAACTACACCGCGAAGGCGCGGATCGACCAGGACAGCTGCATCAAATGTGGCCGGTGCCATATCGCCTGTGAGGACACCTCGCACCAGGCGATCACCAACATGGTGGATGGCGAGCGCCGCTTCGAGGTGATCGACGAGGAATGCGTTGGATGTAACCTGTGCGTCAATGTCTGCCCGGTCGAGAACTGCATCACCATGGAGCAGCTTCCCGCTGGCGATTTTGACAAGCGCACCGGCAAGGATGTGCCGTCAGAATATGGCAACTGGACGCAGCATCCGAACAACCCGATGCGCGACGCCGCCGAATAGGAAGGCGTACCGCGTAGGCCGGTCTGGTCAGCCCTTTGTCCTCCGGGCGACCAGCCGGCCCAAGAACAGCGTGTCAAGCATGCGCGCCGCCTCGTCATAATAGCTGACATCACCAGGCTGCAGCCCAAGGACATGCCGGACCTGAACGCTGAAATCGGCATAGTGCTGCGTTGTCGACCAGATGGCGAACAGCAGATGGCGCGGATCACAGGCGGTAAGCCGCCCATCATTGATCCAGCCCTGCAGGATGGTGGCCTTCTCGTCGACCAGCTGTTTCAGCTCGGTCTGCAGGAAGTCACCGATATGCGGCGCACCGGCAAGGATTTCATTGGCAAAGAGCCGCGACTCACGCGGAAAGGCGCGTGAGGATTCGAGTTTCCTGCGGATGTAGGAGCCGATCTCCGCCGCAGGTTCTCCCTGTGGGTTGATCTCGCGAAGCGGGGCAAGCCAGACATCAAGAAGATCGGTCAACAGGGCGATGTGGATCTCTTCCTTGTTCTTGAAGTAATAGAGAAGGTTCGGCTTCGACATTTCGGCTGCACCGGCGATCCGGTCGAGGGTCGCTCCGTGGAAACCCTTTTCCGAAAACACCTCCAGAGCGGCGAGAAGAATTTTCTTTTCATTCTCCTGCTGGATGCGCGTCTTTGTGCGGGTTGCCCCGACTGGTGTGTCGGCTGTCGAAATCTGCGCCATGTCCCCCTCAAATTTCCACCCGTTTTTTTGCGGTCTATCCAGTCTAAGAGATTTGACCAAACGGTAAAAATGATATTTCATATTTTTGTGACCGGACGGTGATCCGGGCCGCAGGGTGCCCAGCCGGTCAGTGGCGCGACATGTCTGAAAAAGGCATGCGCGATCATAGCGATGGAGAGTGCCACCATGCCTGACAGCGCAAACCTTCAGCCCAATGATCTGCGGGCCTTCTGGATGCCTTTCACCGCGAATCGGCATTTCAAGGCCAGTCCGCGAATGCTGGTCAGTGCCAAGGACATGCATTACACGACGGTTGATGGTCGCCAGGTTCTGGACGGCACCGCCGGGCTGTGGTGTGTGAATGCCGGCCATGCCCGCCCGAAGATCGTCAAGGCGGTGCAGGATCAGGTGGCGCAGCTGGATTATGCGCCGGCTTTCCAGATGGGGCATCCGAAGGCGTTCGAGCTGGCCAATCGTCTGGTCGACATCACGCCTGAGGGCATGAATTACTGCTTCTACACCAATTCCGGTTCGGAATCGGTGGAAACCGCGCTGAAGATGGCCATTGCGTATCAACGGGTGCGCGGCGAAGCCAGCCGGACCCGGCTGATCGGGCGTGAACGCGGTTATCACGGGGTGAATTTCGGCGGGATCTCTGTTGGTGGCATTGTTGCCAACCGCAAGATGTTCGGCACCTTGCTGTCGGGGGTCGACCACATGCCGCATACGCATGACCTGGCCCGCAACGCCTTTTCCCGTGGTGAGCCGGAGCATGGCGCCGAGCTTGCTGATGAGCTGGAGCGCATCGCCACGCTGCATGACCCGTCGACCATCGCCGCGGTGATTGTCGAGCCGGTGGCCGGGTCGACCGGCGTGCTGATCCCGCCAAAGGGCTATCTGAAGCGGCTTCGCGAGATTTGCGACAAGCATGGCTTCCTGCTCATCTTTGACGAGGTGATTACCGGCTACGGGCGTCTCGGCACGCCGTTTGCCGCTGATTACTTTGACGTGAAACCTGACATCATCACCACGGCCAAAGGGCTGACCAGCGGGGTGATCCCGATGGGCGCGGTGTTCGTTCGTGACGAGATTCATGATGCCTTCATGAATGGCCCGGAAGAGCTGATCGAGTTTTTCCACGGCTATACCTATTCCGGCAATCCGGTGGCCGCGGCGGCGGCGCTAGGCACCCTCGACACCTATGAGGAGGAGGGGCTTCTGACCCGTGCGTCCGATCTGGCGCAATATTGGGAGGACAGCCTGCACAGCCTTGCCGACCACCCCTATGTGATCGACATCCGCAATATCGGACTGATCGGTGCGATAGAGCTGCAACCGATCGAGGGTGCGCCCACAAAACGGGCCTTCTCGGCCTTTCTGAAGGCGTTCGAGAAGGGGTACATGATCCGCACCACCGGCGACATCATCGCGCTGTCACCGCCGCTGATCATCACGCGCGAGCAGATCGACGAGCTGATCGGCACCGTCGGCGAGGTGTTGAAGTCGCTTTAGGTCGAAAGACGGGTTGGCAGGACAGCAGGGAGAGACACGGGCAATGGCATCCGACATGAACACCGAGATGATGGATCAGCGCGGCAAGAATTTCCGGATCAACGGAGACCGCCTCTGGGATTCGCTGATGGAGATGGCGAAAATCGGCCCCGGGGTTGCCGGTGGCAACAACCGCCAGACCCTGACCGATGAGGATGCTGAAGGACGCCGGCTGTACCAGGCATGGTGTGAGGCCGAAGGTTTGGAAATGGGACTCGACAAGATGGGTACCATGTTCGCCCGCCGCGAGGGCACCGACCCGTCGCTGCCGCCGGTGATGGTCGGAAGCCATCTGGACACGCAGCCGACAGGCGGCAAATATGACGGTGTATTGGGGGTTCTTGCCGGACTGGAGATCATCCGCACCCTGAACGAGACCGGAATCAAGACGCGCCATCCGATTGAGGTGGTCAACTGGACGAATGAGGAAGGCACCCGCTTTTCCCCGCCGATGATGGCGTCGGGCGTGTTTGCCGGGGTACATACGCTGGACTGGGCCTATGGCCGCACCGATGCCGCCGGCAAGACGGTTGGCGGCGAGCTCGAGCGGATTGGCTGGATCGGTGATGAGGAAGTGGGCGCGCGCAAGCTTGCCGCTTTTTTCGAGCTTCATATCGAGCAGGGGCCGATCCTCGAGGATGAGAATATAGACATCGGCGTGGTCACGCACGGGCAGGGGCTGAACTGGCTGCAGGTGACGCTGACCGGCAAGGAGGCGCATACTGGCTCCACGCCGATGCCAAAGCGCGTCAATGCCGGCCTTGGCATGGCCCGCATCACGCAGTTGGTTGACGAGATCGCCTGGTCGCATGCGCCGCTGGCGGTTGGTGCGGTGGGCCATTGCGATGTCTATCCGAACTCGCGCAATATCATCCCGGGCAAGGTTGTCTTCACCGTCGATTTCCGCCATCCGAAGCAGGAGGTGATCGATGACATGGAGGCCCGGCTGCGCGCCGGTGCCGCCGAAATCTGCAAGGAGATCGGTCTGGAGATGGAGATCGAGCAGGCCGGCAAGTTCGATCCGGTCGAGTTTGATGATGGCTGCGTCGGGGCGATCCGCCGCGCCGCCCAGCGGCTTGGCTATTCGCACCGCGATATCGTGTCGGGCGCCGGCCATGACGCCTGCTGGATCAACCGCATCGCGCCGACCGCGATGATCATGTGCCCTTGTGTCGACGGCCTGTCGCACAATGAGGCCGAGGACATAACAAAAGACTGGGCGACCGCGGGCGCCGACGTGCTGTTCCATGCCGTCGTCGAAACCGCCGGAATCGTCGACGACTGAGCAAGGGAGAAACACCATGAGCACGGTAATCAAGGACGGCACCATCGTCACCGCAGATCGCACCTACAAGGCCGATGTGCTGGTCGAGAACGGCAAGATCACAAAGATCGGCGAAGGGTTGAGCGGCAATGAGACGCTGGACGCCACCGGATGCTATGTCATGCCGGGCGGCATTGATCCGCATACGCATCTGGAAATGCCGTTCATGGGAACCTACTCGTCCGATGATTTCGAATCCGGCACCCGCGCCGCCCTGTCCGGCGGCACCACGATGGTGGTGGATTTCTGCCTGCCGGCCCCGGACCAGTCGCTGCTGACGGCGATTCAGGCATGGGACAATAAATCAACCCGCGCCACCACCGACTACTCCTTCCACATGGCGATCACCTGGTGGGGCGAGCAGGTCTTCAACGAGATGCCGGAAGTGGTGTCCAAGGGCATCAATACCTTCAAGCATTTCATGGCCTATAAGGGGGCGCTGATGGTGGATGATGACGAGATGTATGCCAGCTTCCAGCGCTGTGCCGAACTTGGCGCGATGCCACTTGTTCATGCCGAGAATGGTGATGTCGTCGCGCAGCTTCAGGAAAAATTGATGGCGGACGGCAATAACGGACCGGAGGCGCATGCCTATTCGCGCCCACCCGAGGTTGAAGGCGAGGCGACAAACCGTGCGATCATGATTGCCGATATGGCTGGCGTGCCGCTCTATGTCGTGCATGTATCCTGCGAGCAGGCGCATGAAGCCATCCGCCGCGCCCGTCAGAAGGGCATGCGGGTCTTTGGCGAGCCGCTGATCCAGCATCTGCTTCTCGATGAGAGCGAATATGCGCATCCCAACTGGGACCATGCCGCGCAGCGGGTGATGTCGCCGCCCTTCCGCAACAAGCTCCATCAGGACAGCCTATGGGCCGGCCTGCAGTCTGGCAGCCTGCAGGTGGTGGCGACCGATCACTGCGCCTTCACCACCGAGCAGAAGCGCACTGGAATCGGCGATTTCAGAAAGATCCCGAATGGCACTGGCGGGCTTGAAGACCGGATGCCGCTCCTCTGGACCTATGGTGTGGAGACAGGCCGGCTGACGATGAATGAATTCGTCGCCGCGACCTCGACCAACATCGCCAAGGCGCTGAACCTCTATCCGCGGAAAGGCGCGATCCTTGAAGGGGCTGATGCCGACATCGTGGTGGTCGATCCGGCTCGCGAGAAGACCATCTCCCACACCGCGCAGCAGTCGGCCATCGACTACAATGTGTTCGAGGGTTTCAAGGTCAAGGGTCTGCCACGCTTCACCATGACCAGGGGCTATGTCGCCATCCAGGAGAATGAGGTGAAGACCCGAGAGGGCCACGGCCAGTTCGTGCCGCGTGAGCCGTTTTCCGCGCCGAACAAGGCGCTGTCGAAATGGAAGGCGCTGACCGCACCGCGCGCGGTGGTCCGTGATCCGGCCAACATGCCGGCGGGAGTCTGATGGCCAGGGACGCGACCATAAGCAGGGTCATCGACGCCGAAAAACTCAGCCTGACATTCGATGCGAATGACGGGCCGGTTCACGCGCTGAAGGATGTCGACCTCGCCATCGAGAAGGGTGACTTCGTATCCTTCATCGGGCCCTCGGGATGTGGCAAGACCACGCTGTTGCGGGTGATCGCCGATCTTGAGCATCCGACATCAGGGTCGATCACGGTGAATGGCATGACGCCGGAACAGGCGCGGCTTGAACGCGCCTATGGCTATGTCTTTCAGGCGCCCGCCCTGCTGGCCTGGCGCACCATCGAACGTAATGTCGGTCTGCCGCTGGAGATCATGGGGTTGAGCGCGGCCGAGAAGGCCGAACGCGTGGCGCGCACGCTGGAGCTTGTCGGGCTTGACGGGTTTGGGCGGAAATTCCCCTGGCAGCTGTCCGGCGGCATGCAGCAACGTGCCTCTATCGCGCGGGCGCTGGCCTTTGATGCTGATCTGCTGTTGATGGACGAGCCGTTCGGCGCGCTTGACGAGATTGTCCGCGACCATCTGAACGAACAATTGCTACAGCTATGGCAGAAGACCGGCAAGACCATCTGTTTCGTGACGCATTCCATTCCCGAGGCGGTCTATCTTTCGAACAAGATCGTGGTGATGTCGCCGCGACCCGGGCGGGTGACGGATATCATCGAATCCGATCTTCCGGCCGAACGCCCGCTCGATATCCGCGAATCGAAGCGCTTTCTGGAAATTGCGCAGCGCGTCCGGACCGGACTCCGCGAGGGGCATTCCTATGAATAGGCGGCTGACAGCATGTCTGCCATCCGCGGGTGTCCGCCGGAGGCGGGGCTGAGATGACCGGCGCGCTGTCACGGGTGTTTCCGATCGCCACTGTGGTGGCTGCGATCATGGTCGTCTGGTACGGCTTTACCGTCTATCTCAATTCCCCGTGGCAGATCGACCGGTACGAGAAGGCCGGCATCGAATGGCAGATGGGGGATCTTGTCCGCGATACGATGGCGCATGACCGCCCGATCCTGCCGGCCCCACACCAGATTGTGGTTGAAATCTGGGAGACCACTGTCGAGAAGAAGATCACCTCGAAGCGTTCGCTTATCTTCCATGGCAGCGTGACATTGTCCTCAACGCTGCTCGGCTTTGCGATGGGGACGATCCTCGGCATCGGACTGGCGGTCTCGATTGTCGAGAACCGGGCGATGGACAAATCGCTGATGCCCTGGATCATCACCAGCCAGACGATCCCGATCCTGGCCATCGCGCCGATGATCATCGTTGTCCTCAACGCGGTGGGGCTGTCCGGTCTGGTGCCGAAGGCGATGATCTCGACCTATCTCAGCTTCTTTCCGGTCGTTGTCGGCATGGTCAAGGGGCTGCGCAGCCCGGACCCGATGCATATCGATCTGATGCGCACCTATAACAGCTCGCGCCTGCAGATGTTCCTGAAGCTTCGTCTTCCGGCATCGGTGCCGTTCCTGTTCGCCTCAATGAAGGTGGCGATCGCCATCAGCCTTGTCGGGGCCATTGTCGGCGAGCTGCCGACAGGCGCGGTAGCCGGCCTAGGCGCACGGCTGCTTGCCGGATCGTATTATGGCCAGACCATCCAGATCTGGTCGGCGCTGATTTCGGCTGCCTGCATGGCAGCGCTGCTTGTCGGGGTTGTCGGGGTCATCAGCCATGTCACGCTGAAGCGCATGGGGTTGCGGGCATGACCGGGTTCCAGCGCACCATCGCCAGCCTTGGTGGGCTTGCCGGACTGGCGGCACTGTTCCTTGCCATCGGCGACCTGGCCGAGGCCGGGCTGATGATGATTGTCGGCGGTGTCCTGCTGGCTGGTGTCGGGTTGCGTCATCATCTGGGGCTGATGCCGCAGGCCAGAATCGATCTTGCTGCCAGCATCAGCGGCATGCTGCTGCTGCTGTCGATGCTGGATGGTGAGATGCCGAAGGCAAGCTGGCCGCTGCTGATTTCTTGCTGGCTGGTGGGCTGGCTGGCGGTGGAGAAATCGCTGGCAGCCCGCGACATGCCGCAGACGCTGTCATCGCTGGTATCGCTTGCTGTTCCTGTCTTCTTCGGCGCCTGGATCATCTTTGTCTGGGAGGTGGTGACGATCGGGCTTGAGGTGCCGACGGTGCTGCTGCCGCCGCCATCGATGATCGCGGTGCGTTTTGTGGAATCTACCTCCATTCTCTGGGCCGATTTCCAGCAGACCGTCGTCAAGGCGGCGCTCAGCGGCTATATCATGGGATGTGGAAGTGCCTTTGTGATCGCAATCCTGATCGACCGCGTTCCCTTCCTGCAACGTGGCTTGCTTCCTGTCGGCAATTTCATTTCGGCGCTGCCGATCGTCGGCATCGCGCCGATCATGGTGATGTGGTTCGGGTTTGACTGGCAGTCGAAGGCGGCCGTTGTCGTGGTGATGACCTTCTTCCCGATGCTGGTGAACACGCTGGCCGGGCTGCAGGCCACACAGGCGATGGAACGCGATCTTCTTCGCACCTATGGCTCCTCCTATTTCCAACTGCTGCTGAAGCTCCGGCTTCCGACGGCGGCCCCCTTTATCTTCAACGCATTGAAGATCAACTCGACGCTGGCGCTGATCGGTGCCATCGTGGCCGAATTCTTCGGCACTCCTATTGTTGGCCTTGGCTTCCGAATCTCGACCGAAGTTGGTCGAATGAATGTTGATATGGTGTGGGCGGAAATCGTTGTCGCCGCCCTTGCTGGTTCGCTGAGCTACGGCCTTCTCAGCCTGCTTGAGAAGCAGGTCACCTTCTGGCATCCCTCGAACCGCCGGAAAACCCAATAACCACCGACAAGATCACAACCTAGGGAGCATGACATGAAAAAAACACTGACAACCATTCTGGCCCTTGCCGCCACCGTCGCCATGGGCACGGCAGCAAGCGCCGCCGACAAGCTGACTCTGCAGTTGAAATGGGTCACCCAGGCCCAGTTCGCAGGCTATTATGTGGCCGCTGACCAGGGCTTCTACGCCGAGGAAGGCCTTGATGTCACCATCAAGCCTGGCGGTCCTGATGTGTCGCCGGTTCAGGTAATCGCCGGTGGCGGTGCCGATGTGGTGATCGACTGGATGCCGTCGGCCCTCGCGTCCCGCGAAAAGGGCGTTGACCTCGTCAACATAGCGCAGCCGTTCAAATCTTCCGGCATGATGCTGACCTGCCGCAAGGATTCCGGCATCAAGTCGCCGGCTGATTTCCGTGGCAAGACCCTTGGCGTCTGGTTCTATGGCAACGAATATCCGTTCCTGTCCTGGATGAGCCAGCTCGACATTCCCACCGACGGCAGTGGCAATGGTGTGAATGTCCTGAAACAGGGATTCAATGTTGACCCGATCCTGCAAAAGCAGGCTGAGTGCGTGTCCACCATGACCTACAACGAATACTGGCAGGTGATCGATGCCGGCCTGACAGCTGACGAGCTGGTCGTGTTCAAGTATCAGGATCAGGGCGTGGCAACGCTCGAGGACGGTCTGTATGTTCTTGGGGACCGGCTGAAGGATGCCGCTTTCCAGGACCAGATGGTGCGCTTTGTGCGGGCCTCGATGAAGGGCTGGAAATGGGCCGAGGCAAACCCGAATGACGCCGCCGACATCGTTCTCGAGAATGACGCCACCGGCGCCCAGACCGAAAAGCACCAGCGCCGGATGATGGGCGAGATCGCCAAGCTGACCGCCGGCTCGAACGGCGCGCTTGATCCTGCCGATTACGAGCGCACGGTCAGCACGCTGATGAAGGGTGGCTCCGATCCGGTGATCACCAAGAAGCCGCAGGGCGCCTGGACACATATGATCACCGACAAGGCGCTGTAAGCACCGCCTGAGCGCGATCACAAAAACAGGGCCATCCGCATCGCGGGTGGCCCTTTTTCATGCACAGGTCGCGGCTATCGGGACGCGCTATTGTTCGACAATGACGGTGGCGGTGCTGGTGATCTTCTCGCCACCAAGGCTAAGCCCGCTATGGTCATTGGCATACAGCGACACAGACACTTCGTTCCGCCCCAGCGGCAGCTTGCCGATATGATGCCAGTCGCCATAGACACGCCCGAGCTTCATACCATTTACATAGACATGGGCATGGCCATGCCCCTCGATATTCTCGCGCCCCGCGGCGGCGGCGTCGAAGGTGAAATTGCTCGTCATTATGTTCATGTTCCAGCCGCCGACCGGGTCGGCATAAACGGCGATATCCAGCGTCGGCGGCGCGGCCCAGTCATCGACCGCCAGCATGCTTTCGGCATTCGCATCATGCGCGCCCCCGCCGCTCTGGCCCGGCATCGACATGCCGTCGCGTGCTGGCCAGAGTTCAAGACCCGTCCAGAATACCGAGGCTCCCAGAAGGGCCCCGCCGATGAAGGTCACGAACAGGCTGCCAGACTGCGATCGCCGCGGCGGTGCTCCCTGGTGCTGGCTGTCGGTGTCTTCTGTCATCAATTTTCCCGAGATTTTTGGCTATTCGGACAGGTTGATGCCGGCGCTGCGCATCTCGGCAAGCGCCGCATCAAGTGACCCGTCGAGGTCGATGGCGCGGCAGGCTGGAAGGATCACATTGACATTGAACCCTTGTGCCGCGCCATCAAGCGCCGACCAGGCGACGCAATAGTCGGTGGCAAGACCGACCATCGTCAAATCGGTGCACCCGCGCCCGGTCAGAAAGCCGGCAAGGCCGGTGGCAGTTGTCTTGTCATTCTCGAAAAAGGCCGAGTAGGAATCCACCGACGGGTTCATACCCTTGCGGATGATCGCATCGGCCTGGTCGGTGTTCAGTGCCGGATGAAAATTCGCGCCGGCACTGGCCTGGATGCAATGATCCGGCCAAAGCACCTGCGGGCCATAGGGCATCTCGGTGACGGTGAAGGGATCAGCGCCGTCATGTGACGAGGCGAAACTGGAATGCCCCGCGGGATGCCAGTCCTGGGTCAGCACCACAAGGTCGAAATCGGTCATCATGGCGTTGATCTGCGGCATGATTTCATCACCGCCGGTCACCGCCAATGCCCCGCCTGGGCAGAAATCATTCTGCGGGTCGATCACGATCAGGGCTTTCATATCCGTCCTCCCGTCCAGTCCGTTGGTGCATCATCAATGCTATGTGGAGTGCGCCGGCGATGCAATATTGCGGCTAGCGAAGCCCGTCCTCGCCTGTCACCTCGGCGGTGGTCAATCCGCCCATCCGGTGATGAATGCGGGGGCCGCGTGACATCGCCAGTGCGAACATGATCTCGCCGGCGCGCGGGGCGTCGGGAAGGCGCACCTCCATGGCGTCGAAATGGCTTCGCACATAGGCCGCGTTGATGTGGCCGAGTGGAATATCGATCGGGGTGCCGGGGCCACCGACCTTCATTGCCGAGGGGACGATCGCCTTCGCCTCGCCAAGCCGCTCACGCATCGAATAGCCGCCAGGCACATGCCACAGGGCGGTATGTTCCAGCTCGCCGCCCTCGCCGGCCAGCGCCGCCTTGCCGTAACCGTCAATCCCATCGGCACCGCCAAGCGCGCTGATCAATTCGTCTGTCATCTGCAGGCCAAGCGGTTTCAGATCATCCATCGCCGACTGCAGATCTTCCTGCCAGCTGCCGGCAAAGGGGTTGGCAACAACAGCGACAATCGCCGCGCGGCGTCGCGGGGTGGCCGGTGGTGGCCCGTTCTCATGGTGGATGGTCTCGGAAAACAGCATCATCTTGCGAAGCCGGAAGTCGGGCATCGGTTAATTCTCCCCGTTCATGGAAATGTCTGCAAGGTCGTGGCTGAGGTCAGCTGTGCCGCCGCATCATCAAGTCCGACCACCGCGATCTCGCCCTGAAGCTCGAGAACCGCGCCGGCAATGCGTCCACCTGCCATCAGCTGCGCCGCCAGCTCTTTGCCGGCGGCAAGCGCGGTATCGACCTGCGCCGGGCGAAGCTGCGGCACCGCGACGGTTACAAGACGGTCGCCAAGGTCGCTGTCGGGGTCAATGTCGCGGGCCGGCAGACGCTGGATTCCCGCCACGTCAGGGCAATCGACAGCGCCGGCAATCAATGTCGCGGCGACATCGGCAAGCGCGGCGCAGTCGGCCAGCACGGTGACGCTGTCGGCAATGCCGGGTGACAGGCTACGCCCGCCCTGGCCCGAAGTGGCCATGCCGCGCCAAATGGTTGGTCCGCGCAGGGTGATGCCGCCATTCTGCGGGCCGGCAATGGCGGCGTGGGTGATTGCATCGTCACCTGTCCACAAGGCGATGTCGCCACCATTATTGACGCTGATCTTGCTGGCTGAGGCGGCATGGCGCCTTGCCATCATCGCGGCCAGCACATGGTCGGCAATCGCCCCGGCCACCGCCGCCATCGGTGTTATGAAGCGGTCGCCGGCAATGGCGCAGGCGTCATGCATACGGCGCGCCACTGGTCCCGAAAATGTCTGGTCTGCCTGCCATGCGGCGCGAAGCCGGGGCAGTTCATCAGCCAGTCCGGTGAGGACATCACGCATGGAGTCCACCGCTGCCTCGAACAGGGCGAGGCGGTCCGGACCATCGGCGTCGATCACCAGATCGGTCGGTCCATGCTGGATATGCAGCCGCTGTCTGGTGCCGAAAAGGCTGGCCTGGAGACCTGTCGGCAGTGGGGCGTTCATTTCAGATTTCCTTGTTGTCGCGGGTCAGAAGGGTGTGCTCACCCGGACCCAGGACGCGCGAACTTGCCCCATATTCACTGCCATCCTCGATCGCCGCGCCGATGCTGCGGATATCGGCGTCATGGCCGCCAAGCTCGTGATAATCCTCGCGGCGCACGGTGAATTCCAGCGGTGCGACAAGCGCGGGTGTCGGCACATAGCCAAAGGCGTTGTCTGGCAGGTTCAGAACATCGACCATGATGGTGATGCCGCCGCCCGGCCAGACATAGGCCGGCACCCCGCCACAGGACACGGCGGTATGTTTCTTCTGTACCGAGCGAGTGAGCTTCACCGGGTTGCGTGTCGCACCGGCGCGAAGCGATCCGCCGGCACCGCCCATGAACAGCACGGTGCATTGCGCCGGCTCGCAATTCTCGGTGATCAGGTCAACCGTGGCCTGCAGCGCCTCTGGCAGGGGGGCCGGCTGCGGCACAAGATCATCATCCAGAATGTAATAGCCGTACTGCTCGCCGGTGGTGGAGACCATCAGCAGGGTCAGACCGGCGCGCGCGCCCTTGGCCGCGTTCCAGTCACCAAGGATGGTCAGCGGGTCTTCGACATTGGTGCCGCCCCAGCCAAGCCCGGGTTCGGCCACCTGGAAATAGCGGCCCGGGGTGGACCGCCGTCCCTTGATCTTGATTCCGGTCTCGGCCCAGTCGATGACCTTGCCGGCCTGATGCTCGGACACAACGCCGGTGATGTGGTCGTCAACCACCACCACCTCGTCGACCAGCCCCTTCCATTGCGAGGCGAACATGCCGATGGTGGCCGACCCACAGCCGACCCGCATCCGTTCCTCGCAGACACCGTCGACGATCGGTGGCTTGCCGGCCTCGACGGTGATGGTGGCACCGTCATCGATGGTCAGTTCGACAGCTTCCTTGTTGCACAGCCGCATCAGCGTGTCGCAGGTGACGCGGCCTTCGCCCTTGGACCCGCCGGTCAGGTGATCGACCCCACCAAGCGACAGCATCTGCGAGCCGTATTCCGAGGTGATGACAAGGCCTACAGCCTCGCCACGGCAGCGCACCACCGCGCCTTCCTTGCCAAGATGCCGGTCGGTGTCGATCTTCACCTTCACACCGCAATAGGAGAAAATGGCCTCGGTCACCACGGTGACAAAATCCACCCCTTCGATATCGCGGCTGACGATAAAGGGCGCCGGCTTGTAATCGGGATAGGTGGTGCCGGCACCGATGGCGGTGACAAACACCTTGTCTTCCTGGCCGAGCCCACCATCCCAGTTCGCCCCGAGAAAGGGTTTGACGCTGTCACCGGCGGCCATCCGTCGGTCGAGAATGGTCAGCGGGTCGAGTCTGACAATCTGGCCTTCATGGTTGGCATAGCGGTCACATGCACCGCTGTTGCCGTCGGCGATGTAGCACATCACCGGGCAGGCATCGCATCTGATCTTCTCGTCGGTGCGCTCGGTCATGACGCCTCCTCCTCGGCCTTTCTGATGGCGGCCAGCACGCGGTGCGGCAATGCCGGAAGCTGGTCGATCTCGGCACCGCTGGCATCGCGGATGGCGTTCAGAATGGCCGGTGCCGTCGGGATCAGAACATGTTCGCCAAGCCCCTTTGCCCCCATCGGGCCGACCGGGTCGGGCTTTTCGATGAAAATGGTGTCGACATGCGGCATGTCGCCGGCAGAGGGGATCAGGTAATCATGAAGGTTCTCGGTGCGCCCAGGGATATATTCCTCCATCAGCGCCATGCCGAGCCCCTGGGCAATGCCCCCCTCGATCTGGCCGGTGGCCAGAAGCGGGTTGATCACCCGGCCAAGATCATGTGCCGCGGTGATGCGGATGATTTTCACCGTGCCAAGCTGGAGATCGACCTCGATTTCGGCGACCTGCGCACCGTAGCCATAGACAGCGTAAGGCGTTCCCTGGCCGTTCTCGTCAAGTGGCACGGTCGGTGGATCGAAGCTTTCCTCGGCGCGAAGCACATAGCCGAATTCATCCGCCGGCATGTCGGCAAGCTCGATCCGGTGGGTGGCACCGGCATCGCTGATCGTCACCGCCGCGCCCTCAAGCCGGATGACGGCGTCCTCGCTCATATTGCTGAGCCGCAGGATGTCGGCGCGAAGTCGTCGGCCGGACAGTTCCGCCGCCTTGCCGGTGATAAAGGTCTGGCGCGAGGCCGACGTCTTGCCGCAATCAGGGGTCAGCGCGGTGTCCGGTCCGATGAGTTCGAAATCCGCCAGTGGCATGCCAAGCGCGTCGGCGCAGATCTGGGTGATCACCGTGTTTGATCCCTGGCCGATATCGGTGGCCCCCTGATGAAGCTTCAGGCGTCCGTCGGCGGTAATACCGAGCCGGATGGTTGACGGGTTCGGCAGCGCCGTGTTCCCGCAGCCATACCAGCATGAGGCGACGCCAAGTCCCCGCTTTACGGTCCTGTTTCTGGCATTGAAGGCGGCAAGGCGTGGGCCGGCCTCCTGCCAGGCCGGAACCAGCGCATCGAGACATTCGGCGATGCCGACACCGTGAAGCTGCTGGCCGCAGACCGTGCGGTCGCCATCGAGAAGGGCGTTGCGGCGGCGAATCTCCAGCCTGTCGATCCCAAGTCTGAGCGCCAGCCGGTCCATCAGGATTTCCTGAAGGATCGTGGCCTGTGGCACGCCGAAGCCGCGAAAGGCGCCGGCTGTCGGGCCGCTGGTATGAATGGCGTGAGCTTCGGCAAGGTAATGCGGCACACGGTAGGGACCGGAGGCATGGATCGGCACGCGCGTCGCCACGGTCGGCCCCCAGCTGGCATAGGCACCGGTGTTGAATTCACCTTCGAAGGTCATGCCGACAATCCGCCCGTCCTGATCCCCGGCCAGACTGCCGCGCATGGCCGCCGGATGCCGCTTGGTCGTGGCGATCATCGATTCATGGCGGGTGAAGATCATCCGGCATGGCTTGCCAGTTTTGATCACGGCCAGCCCCAGCAGCGGCTGCAGCGAGACGTCAAGCTTGGTGCCGAAGCCGCCACCAGCGGCGGCCGGGATGATCCGGACCTTCTCCAGCGGCAGGCCAAGAATTTTCGCGGTGTCTTCCTGATCCATGACCGGGGCCTGCGTGCAGGCCGAGACGACGAGGACATCCCCCTCCATCCAGGCACAGCCGGCCTCGGGTTCGATCGGCGCATGCTCGACATAGGCTGTCTGGACAGCCGCGCTGACGGTGGCGGCGGCCCCGGCAAGCCCGTCGGCACCATCGCCGCTTTTCACCCGGCCGGTCACCAGAAGATTGCCATCGCGGCCGGCATGAAGCTGTGCTGCGCCAGCGGCCCGCGCCGCCTCAACCTCGATCGCCGCTTCACGTTCGGTCCACACCACCGGGAAGCCCGACAGGTCCGCCCCGGCAAGCCAGTCGGCCTCGCCAACGACAAGTGCCACCGCCTCGCCGCGGAACCGGGCTGTTCCCTCGGCCAGCGCCGGCTGGTCGGCGAAGGGCGGGATCACTCCGAATTCATTGATTCCGGCAATGTCATCGGCGGTGACCACAGCCTCAATCTGCGGATGGGCGGCGGCCCAGCCGTCAAGATCGCCAAAAGTAAAATCGGCCAGATAATGCGGGCTGCGAATGGCGCGCACCAGCAATGCCCCGTCCGGCCAGCTATCCGCGCCAAAGCGCTCGCTGGCATCGACCTTGGCGCGTCCGTCAAGCCGCTCCACCGCGGCGCCGATGGCGGCGCCGGCCTCGGGTGTGATGCTGTCGCTCGCCGGTCTGCCAGCGTCCATAACGGCGTCGATGATCTTGGCGTATCCCGTACAGCGGCACAGCACCCCGCCAAGTGCATCCTCGACAGCCTGCCTGTCAGGCGATGTGTCCCGGCGGAGAAGCGCGGTGGCCGCCATCATCATGCCAGGGGTGCAGATGCCGCATTGCGCCGCGCCGTGCCGCAGAAACGAAGCCTGCAGCGCCGACAGCGTGTCATTCGCGCCAGCGAGCGATTCCGCCGTTTCCACCTGTCGCCCCTCAAGCTGGCCGGCCGGAACAAGGCAGGCGCAGACCGGATCACCATCCAGAAGCACCGTACAGGCGCCGCAGTCACCGGCGTTGCAGCCAACCTTGGTGGCGCGCAGTGCCAGCGCCTCGCGCAACACCTCGCTCAGGCGTGTTGATGGGGGGCATGTAACCTCCCGCTTCTCGCCATTGACAGTGAAGCTGATCCGCCCGCCTTTGTTCTGCCCGCCTGTGTTCAACAGCCCGTCCATCATCCGGCCTCCTCGCACAATCTGGCAACCAGCCTGATGACCAGCTCGGCAGCGGCCTCGCGCCGATAGCCGGCGGTGCCTCGCACATCATCAATCGGCGACAGGGCCGCCATGATCTCCGGGCCGCTGTCACGAAGACAGGCTTCGGCATCGTCACAAGTACGCCCGCGTAACCGGGCTTCGATGCCGGTGAGCCTCACCGCGACCGGCGCACAGGCCCCGACGGAAATCGCCGCGCTGTCGATGCGGCCATCTCGGATCACCAGCCGTGCAGCGGTCATTGCGATCGAGATCACCAGGTAGCGGCGCGCGCCAAGCTTTTCGAACCCGCCGCAACCGTCCTCGGCATGCGCTGGCACATGGATGGCGATGACAAGCTCATCCCCGTCACGTGCCGTGCGCCGTGCGCCTGTCAGGAAGTCGGCGAGGGGCAGCCGGCGGGTGCCGCGGTGCGAGGCAAGCTCGATCTCGGCGTCAAGCGTCATCAGGCAGGGGATGCTGTCCCCTGCCGGCGAGGCGGTGCACAGATTGCCACCGATGGTCCCGCTGGACTGGATCTGGACGCCGCCAATCTCTCGCGCCGCCGCCTTTAGCCCGGCATAGGCTGGCGGCAGGTCGGCCCGCAGAATGTCCGTCCAGCTTGTTGCTGCGCCGATTCGGCGCCATCCGCCGGCCAGTGTGATTCCGCGAAGTTCCGCAAGCGCGGTGATGTCGAGAAGAGGGCCATCCAGGGAAGGGGTCTGATGAAGCGGGTAAATGTCGGTGCAGCCGGCCATCACAAGAGGTTGCTCGGCGGCAAGCCATTCGAGCGCGTCTTCAAGCCGATGTGGTCGCAAATATGACATGTGCCGACCGAATTGATTTTGCAGCATATTTCGTTTGTGTACAAATAGACTGTGCTATGCAGGTCTGGTAGTGTCAACCAACAATGATCGCGCGCAAAGCGCCAAAAGACTGCCATGTCGCCGCAGGCTGGAGGCCCATTCATGGACCAATCCGACAATTATGTACTTGAACGTCAGGTCGGTTTCGTCATGCGGCGCGCGGTGCAGCGGCATATCGCGATTTTCTCGGCGCTGATCCCGGAAATGACCCCGACGCAGTTTGCCGCGCTTGCCAAGCTGTGTGAACTTGGCCAGGCCTCACAAAACGAGCTTGGCAGGCTGACATCTATGGATGTCGCGACAATCAAGGGTGTTGTCGACAGGTTGCGGGCACGTGACCTTGTCACTGCGGCCCCGCTGGAGAGCGACAAACGCCGGCTGATGTTGGCGCCGACGCGCAAGGGGCGGACTCTATACCGGAAATACGCGCCGCAGGCTGCCGAGGTCACACGCCAGACCCTTGCCCCGCTTGATGCCAAGGAACAGCGTGAGTTGCTCAGGCTTCTGGAACGGCTGATCTGAGGGGTTGTCCGCCCTACACCCCGACAAAGCGGTGCAGCAGGTCTGGATTGTCTTGAAGCTCAGCGGCCTTTACCGGCGCATGGCTGCGGCCATTTTCCAGAAACACCACCCGGTCGGCGATCGACAGCACTGCTTCAACGCGTTGTTCAACCAGAAGGATGGCGACACCGCGGTCGCGCAATGCGGTCACAGCCTGGCGAATCTGTTCGATCATCGAGGGCTGCAATCCCTCGGTTGGCTCGTCGAGAAGCAGCACTGACGGGTTGATGCACAGCGCACGACCGGTGGCGAGCATCTGCTGTTCACCGCCTGACAGCGTGTCGGCACGCTGGTTCAGCCGTTCACGAAGACGCGGGAACATCTCCAGCACCTGTTCGCGGAACGCGTGGTCCTTGCCATTCACCATCAGGCCGATTTCCAGATTTTCCGCCACTGTCAGCTCGGCGAACAGGCGGCGGCCCTGCGGGATATAGCCGATGCCATGGCGTGGCACTTCATTCGCAGGAAGGCGCGACACCTCGACACCGTTGCAGTCAACACGCCCGCTGCTGGCGCGGATCAATCCCATGATGGTCTTCATGCAGGTGCTCTTGCCAGCCCCGTTACGCCCGAGAAGGCAGACAATCTCGCCAGCCTCGACTGAGAAGGACACGTCATGGAGCACCTGTGCGCCCTGATATCCCGATGAAAGTCCGCTTACCGTCAGCATCATCCCGTCCCCAGATAGGCCGCCTGGACAGCGGCATTGGCGCGGATCTCGTCAGGCGTTCCCTCGGCAAGCACCTGTCCGGAATTCAGCACGGTGATAGCGTCGGCGGTCTGCATGACGACATTAATGTTATGTTCGATCAGCAGGATGGTCATCTCGCCTGCCAGACTGCGGATCAGCGCGATGAAGTCGGCAATCTCGCTATCGGCAAGGCCCTGTGTCGGTTCATCAAGGATCAGCAGGCGTGGCTCCTGGCTCAGCCCCATCGCGATTTCCAACAGGCGCTGATGCCCGTAGCTGAGATCGCCGGCAAGCTGGTGGGCACGCTCGGCGATGCCGACCCGTTCCAGTGCCTCGGCGACGCGCCGCTTTGTCTCCGCCTCATCGCCGCCAGTGCGCCAGCGCATCGCCAGCGCGACATTCTCGGTCACTGGCAGGCGGCCATAGACCGAGGTGATCTGGAAGGTATAGGCCATGCCGGCGCGGATACGCTTGTGCGCCGGCTCGGTGGTGATATCACGGCCATCGAAGGTGACCTGGCCGTTGCTGGCCGGAATGCGCCCGGACAGCATGCCGACAAAGGTCGTCTTGCCGGCGCCGTTCGGGCCGATGAGCGCGCGCACCTGGCCGGCGGGAAGGTCGAAATCGACATTCTCAACGGCCTTGAGGCCGCCGAAATGCCGGCTCAGCTTTCGTGTCGACAGCAGGCTCATGGCAGCCACCTCATGGTGCGCCGCCGCAATTCACCGACAAGCCCCTGCGGCGCGAACAGCGTCAGCGCCACCAGCACCAGGCCGGCGATCAGCATGTAGGCGGTGGTTAGTTCGCTCGACAGATCGATCAGATAGAACATGAACAGGGTGCCGACAAAGGGCCCAAGCACCGTGCCCGCGCCGCCAAGAAGAACCCATAGCAGCGGGAAGATCGAATATTGCACCGAGGCGAAGGTGGCGCCGGCATAGCCGAACAGCAGGCCGTAGGCCGCGCCGGCCGCCGCCGACATCGTTCCCGACAGCAGGATCGCTGCCAGCTTGTGGCGCTGGATGTCGTAGCCGAGCATACGGGTGCGTTCCTCATTCTCGCGAATGGCAACAAGCACCCGTCCGAACCCGGTCTGGACAACACGAAGGGTGATGATGACACATACCGCCATCAGCAGCAGCGCGGCGAAATAGCGGTTGGTCGGGTCGGACAGGTCGAACCCGGCGATGCGGCGCAGTTCCTGCTTGATGACGAAACCTTCGTCGCCGCGCGTCCATTCACCGAAATAGAGCACCGTCAAATAGCCCGCCTGCGCGAACATCAGAGTCACGATCATGAAGGCGACGCCGGCTGTACGCAGCAGCAACATGCCGATGACCAGCGCCATCGCGAACCCGGCGACAAGCCCGGCGAACACCGCCGGTCCGGCCGACCAGTCGAGATGCTGGATGCTGAGCGACATGCCGTACATGCCTGCCGCGAAGAACAGCGCATGGCCAAGGCTGAG
The DNA here is from genome assembly GCA_038139365.1 of Alphaproteobacteria bacterium. Classification (GTDB taxonomy): domain Bacteria; phylum Pseudomonadota; class Alphaproteobacteria; order Puniceispirillales; family Puniceispirillaceae; genus UBA8309. Next base: position 2,047 of record JAYOST010000007.1, on the reverse strand, counting down.
AAGGCCGGTATAGCCGAACAGGATGTTGTATCCCATGGCATAGCAGGTCAGCACCATCACCCGCGCCAGACTGCCATGGTGGTAGGCCGGTAGGATGAACTGCAGCGCGAACAACAGCGCGATGACGCCGAGATGAAGCGCCCAGGATTTCTGCAGATCCGTCATAGCGCGCGTTTCCCGAACAGCCCCTGCGGCCGGAAGACCAGCACGAAGGCGACCGCCAGCGTGGCGATGATCTTTGCCAGCGTCGGCGAGAAGAAGACCGAGATCATGCCGTCGCTGATGCCGATCAGTAACGCTGCGACAACGGTGCCGGGAAGGCTGCCGAGACCGCCGATGATAACGACAATGAAGGACAGCAGAAGCGGGTCATGCCCCATCAGATAATGCGCCTGCTGGATCGGCACGATCAGCACCCCGCCAAGCGCCGCCAGCCCGGCACCGAGACCGAAGACCGAGGCATAGACGCGCCCGACTGGAATGGCGAAGGCTTGCGCCGTCTCACGGTCAAGCTGCGTCGCCCGCATCAGCAGCCCGTAGCGGGTCCGTGTCATCAGCAGCCAGATGGCGGTCAGCAGGATGACCGCTGCGCCGATCACTGCCAGCTTGTAACTTGTCGTGCCAAGTCCCCAGGGCCAGTACATCGCCAAGCCGCTTTCGGTCCATTCGACAAAGGGAATCGACAGGCGGTGGTTGAACGGTGCCTCGACCGGGCGGGCATCCGGCCCATAGGTCATCAAGGTGACCTGCTGGATCACATAGAGAAGACCGATGGTGGCGACGATGGTACGTTCCGGGTCATAGCCGATCCGTTTCAGAACCAGCTGGTCGGCCAGCATTGCCAGGCCAGCGGTCAGTGGCGGTGCCAACAGCAGGGCGGCAAGGAAGCCAAGCGCCGGGTGGCCACCGACAGCGCTGGCGATCCACCAGGCCAGCACCGCGCCGACCATGAAGAACTCACCATGCGCGACATTCACCACGCGCATCACCCCGAAGACCAGCGACAGGCCGAGTGCCATCAGCGACAGCACGGCGGCGGTGACGAGTCCCTCGAGAAGGCCAAGGATGAGATAAGGCCCGAGTTCCATGTGATGCGGCTAGCGCCACTCCCCCCAGAGCGTAGAAAACAAGTCAGACAGATATATCAATGAAAGGCGTGGCCCGCGGCGACGGGCCACGCCACCGTCCTAGAAGGACTGTGTGGTGTAATCCACCTCGTCGGGATAGTAGGTATCCGCGATCGAGGTTGTGTGCGCCAGCACCAGCTTGCCGTTGGTCACCTTGGTGATGTACTGGTGGCCAAAGGTCTGGTGGGTCTTGCCGTTGAATTCCTTGGCCCCCTGCGGATGCGCGAAGGAATGCGGCATCGATGTCATCGATTCCACAGCTTCGATCAGTTTCGCGCGGTCACCGGAACCGGCATAGCCGCTGGCCTCCATGCCGGCCTTGACGATGTGAAGCGTCTCCCAGCATCCGAACATATGGGCATAGGTGGCGACGTCTTTGGAGTCCGACAGCGAGGCACCGTTATTGTCGACACCGACGGCGGCGCGATACGCCTTGTCATATTCTGACTGGTCGGCCTGCGCGTAACGCGGGTTGCCTTCCCAGAAATAGGTGCCCTCGAGGAACTCCAGGCCCGGGCTGGCCAGATCGACCGCCTCGAGCGAGTCGATGAAGCCGAAGATCTCTGGCCGCGAATTGCCGAAGAACTCACCCATTTCCTTGACGAAGGTCAGAACCGCCGGGCCCACCATGACGTGATAGATCACATCGGTGTTGCGCGGGATTTTCGGGAAATATTTGGTGAAAGAGGATTCTGTCGGCGGGATCGCGATCTTTGCGACAACCTCGCCGCCCTGCGCCTCGACGGCAGCCGAGAAATAGTCGCGGTGATCATGTCCGAAGGCAAAGTCCGGATAGATCATCGTCACCTTCTTGCCAAGCGTGCTGTTGACGAACGGGGCCATCGCCTGGACCTGGCTTTTCACGTCGGTGATGCCGGGCTGCAGCGTGTAGCGGTTCAGCATGCCGCTGGCGACATGGT
>JAYOST010000006.1:0-38732 GCA_038139365.1 Alphaproteobacteria bacterium | reverse complement strand
TGGTGTTGTCGAATGCGGGCCTCGATGTGGTTCTTCACAACACCTATTATGTGATCGCGCACTTCCACTACGTGCTGTCGCTTGGTGCGGTGTTCGGCCTGTTCGCCGGTTTCTACTACTGGTTCTCGAAGATGACCGGTTACGAGTATTCCGAATGGCTCGGCAAGCTGCATTTCTGGGTGACCTTTGTAGGGGTGAATCTGACCTTCTTCCCGATGCACTTCCTTGGTCTTGCCGGCATGCCGCGTCGTTACATCGACTATCCTGATGCCTTCGCCGGCTGGAACATGGTCGCCTCGATCGGCTCCTATATCGGTGCGCTTGGTGCTATCCTGTTCCTGGTGGTGATCGCCGAGGCGTTTATCGCGAAGCGCCGTGCCGCGGACAATCCGTATGGCGAGGGGGCGACCACGCTTGAGTGGCAGGTATCCTCACCGCCGCCGTACCACACCTTCGATGACCTTCCGAAGGTGAAGTAAGGAGCGGCGCTGCCGCTGAGCCGGAGACGATGACAATTTCATCACACCAGAACCTGACCGAGACGACCGACGCGCTGTATGGCCCGTCGGTCGCCGATTTCTGGCAACTGCTGAAGCCGCGGGTGATGAGCCTCGTGATCTTCACCGGCTTTGCTGGCATGTTTCTCGCACCCGGCGGGATGCATCCGCTTCTGTTCGGCATCGCGCTGTTCGCCATTGCCGCCGGGGCTGGCGCTTCGGGGGCGATCAACCAGTGGTATGACCGCGATATAGACGCCGTCATGGCGCGCACCAGCCAGCGGCCCATCCCGGCCGGTGCTGTGGTGCCTGCCGAAGCACTAAGCTTCGGGCTGATCATCTCGGCTCTGTCGGTGCTGCTTCTGGGGCTGGCGTCAAACTGGCTGGCGGCAGGTCTGCTGGCCTTTACAATCTTTTTCTACGCCGTCGTCTACACGATCTGGCTGAAGCGCAGCACGCCGCAGAATATCGTCATTGGCGGGGCTGCCGGTGCGTTGCCGCCTGTGGTCGGTTGGGCCGCCGTGACGGGCGGCCTGTCGATTGAGCCATTGCTTCTGTTTGCCATCATCTTCATGTGGACGCCGCCGCATTTCTGGGCGCTGGCGCTGTTTCGCAACGAGGATTACACCCGCGCTGGCGTGCCGATGATGCCGGTGGTGGCCGGTGAGGCAGAGACCCGCCGGCAGATCCTGATTTATGCAGTGATACTGGCACCACTCGGCGTGGTGCCGTGGATGATCGGCATGGCGACAATCGGCTATGGAGTTGTCTCTGCGGCGCTGGGAATAAATTTCGTCCGTCTGTCATGGGTGCTGTTCAGGCGTCCGGATGACGCCGCGGCAAAGCGGCTGTTTGCCTTTTCCATCGTCTATCTCTTCCTGCTGTTCCTTGGGCTGGTCATCGACCGGCTGGTGGTACAGAGCGGCCTGATTGCGGGGCTGGCATGACCCAGCGTCCGGAGCCGAAAACCGCCGAAGACATGGTACGGATGCGCAAGTCGCGCAACCTGGCACTGGTGCTGGCGATTGCCGCGCTGGCGGTGCTGTTCTTCGTTCTCACGATTGTGCGGATGGGGGGCGCCACATGACCAACCCGATGCTGACACCGGCTCACGCGCCGTCTGGCAACAACCGCCGTCTGCTGATGGTGCTGGTGCTTGTCGTTGGCGGCATGGTCGGCCTTGCCTATGCGTCGGTACCGCTTTACCAGCTGTTCTGCCAGGTTACCGGCTATGGCGGCACAACACAGGTGGCCGATGCCAGCGGCGAGACGGTGATCCTCGATCATCCGATCAAGGTACGCTTTGATGCGAATGTCAGCCCGGCGCTGAACTGGCGCTTCGAGGCGGTCGATGCGCCGCTGACCCTGAACCCGGGTGAAGAGGTGGTGATCAATTACCGCGCGACCAATCTTGGTGACGCGCCGTCGACCGGAACATCGACCTATAATGTGACGCCGGTGAAGGCCGGTCCACATTTCATGAAAATAGACTGCTTCTGCTTTATCGAGCAGACGCTGCAACCGGGGGAATCGGTGCTGATGCCTGTGCGCTTTTTCATCGATCCGGAAATCGTGTCCGACAGCAATACAAGTGATGTCGGCGAGATCATTTTGTCCTATACCTTCTTTCAGGCACTATCTGCCAGCGAAGACGGTAATACTTGATCGCGGGAGAGGTGGCGTCGCCGCGGTGACGCCAGATTGAGAGGAGACCATCATGAGCGGTGAAAACAAACACCCGTACCACCTTGTCGAGCCGAGCCCCTGGCCGGCTGTCGGATCGGCGGCTGCCTTCGTGGCGGTGATCGGCGGCGTGATGTATATGCATGAGGTGCAGCACGGGGTTGCCGTTCTTGGCGTTGGCATGGCTCTGGTGCTGGCGACCATGTTCATGTGGTGGCGCGATATCATTCGCGAGGCCGAGTATCAGGGGCATCACACCCCGATCGTGCAGATCGGCATGCGCTACGGCATGATGCTGTTCATTGCGTCGGAGGTGATGTTCTTCGTTGCCTTCTTCTGGGCCTTCTTCGATCGGGCATTGTTCCCGGTTGGCGGTATCTGGCCACCTGAGGGAATCGAGACCTTTGATCCGTTCGACCTGCCGCTGATCAACACGCTTGTGCTGCTGCTGTCTGGATGCACTGTCACCTGGGCGCACCATGCGCTGCAGCATGGCAACCGCAAGGATTTCATGACCGGCCTTGGTCTTACCGTCATCCTCGGCATTCTGTTTACCGGCCTGCAGGCGCTGGAATACAGTCATGCGCCGTTCGGCTTCACCGACGGTGTCTATCCGTCGGTCTTCTACATGGCAACAGGGTTCCACGGATTCCACGTGATCGTCGGCACCTGTTTCCTTGCCGTGTGCTGGCTTCGCGGTGCTGCCGGGCATTTTACCGCCAAGCAGCATTTCGGTTTTGAGGCAGCAGCCTGGTACTGGCACTTTGTCGATGTAGTCTGGCTGTTCCTGTTTGCCGCCGTGTATTGGTGGGGTGCCTGATCACCCTGCCACGCGCTTCGGCACAGAGGTTCACATTGGGGGAGGGGGCGCTTTTTTCGGGCGCTCCCTTTTCATTGGTGCTAAGCAATTGGCCCCACATTCAAAGGTAGAATGATGCAATTCAGACCGCTTTTCTGGCCGACATTTTTTGCGCTTCCGGCGCTTCTCGTGCTGCTTTGGCTCGGCACCTGGCAGCTGCAGAGGCTTGAATGGAAGAACCAGCTGATCGAGGATTTTGAATCGCGCGCCACCGCTGCGCCGATCGGCCTTCCGGTTGCGCCGGTGGGGCCAGAGATGGAATTTCGGCGGCTGGCGCTGACCGGCACGTTCGACCATACGAAGGAAGTGTTCATGACCGGCCGCACCTATGAGGGCAATGCCGGCTTCCACATCGTCACGCCGTTTACGCTGACCGACGGGCGCATCGTCCTGGTCAATCGCGGCTGGGTGTCGGAATCCTATCGCGAGCAGGAAAAGCGGGGCTTCACCCTTGTCGAGGGTGAGGTGACCCTGCCCGCCATTCTGCGATTCCCTGGAAAGAAGGGATATTTTGTTCCAGAAAACGAGCCCGAGAATGGCTTCTGGTTTACCCTTGTACCGTCGCAGATCGTCACGCATCTGGGGCTTGACGGGAAGGCGGTGTCTGATTTCTATGCGGCGACGATCAGAACCTCAGAAACCATAAAGCTTCCGATTGCGGCGCGTACCGAAACAAATCTTCGCAATTCGCACCTTGGCTATGCGATCACCTGGTATGGCATCGCCTGTGCGCTGATCGGGGTGTATTTTGCCTTTCACCACCAGGCCGGACGTCTGCGCCTTGGGCGTGGCCACGCATAGAGGTATCTCCATGGAATACACCAGCACCCGCGGACAGGATGGCCCTCTTGGTTATGAAGAGGCGCTTCTCAGTGGTCTGGCGCGCGATGGTGGGCTTTACCTGCCGGTAAGCTACCCTGCCTTCAGCCGTGACGAGATCGCCGCCATGGCTGGGCTGTCCTATGCCGAGCTTGCCGGCAGGATCATGGCGCGCTTCACTGATGGTGAGATCGATGAGGCCGAGATGACGGCGATGGCGGCGGATGCCTATGCCGGATTTTCTGATCCCGAGGTCGCCCCGCTGAAACGGCTCAGCGGTGACATCCATGTGCTCGAGCTGTTTCACGGACCGACCATCGCCTTCAAGGATTACGCGATGCAGTTCCTGTCGCGTGCCTTTGATCGGGCATTGCGCGCGGTCGGACGCCAGGCGGTGATCCTGGGGGCGACAAGCGGGGATACCGGATCGGCGGCGCTGGAAGCCTTCCAGGGCCGTGATGCCGTCGATATCTTCATCCTGTTCCCTGATGGCCGGGTCTCGCCAGTGCAGCAGCGCCAGATGACCTCGGTTGACGCGCCAGGCGCGCATGCTGTCGCCGTTGGCGGTGATTTCGACGATTGCCAGGCCATCGTGAAGTCGCTTTTCAATGATCACGGGTTCCGCGATCAGGTGAACCTGTCGGCGGTGAACTCGATCAACTGGGCGCGGCTGATGCCGCAGATCGTTTATTACTTCAAGGCGGCGCTTGCGCTTGGCGCGCCGGATCGGGCTGTCGCCTTTTCAGTGCCGACAGGGAATTTCGGCAATGTGTTCGCCGGCTATGTGGCGGCACGCATGGGCCTGCCCATCGAACGGCTGATTGTCGCCTCGAACCGTAATGATATCCTGACCCGCTTTTTCGAGCAGGGGGCGATGCAGCGGGAATCGGTCACGCCGTCGCTCAGCCCGTCGATGGATATTCAGGTGTCGAGCAATTTTGAGCGGCTTCTTTTCGAGCTTCTTGACCGTGACGGTGGCCGTGTCGCCGGCATCATGGAGGGCTTTGCTGAGACTGGGCGCTTTGAGCTGCCAACCGAGGCGATGGAGGCTGCGCGGGGGCTTTTCTCGGCCTACAGGCTGGATGATGACGGCACCGTTGCCGAGATCGCCGCCAGTGCGGCAGAGGGCATGATCCTTGACCCGCACAGCGCCGTTGGTGTTTCCGCCGCCCGCCGTGCCATCGCCGATGGCACTGTGCCGGCCGGGGTGCCGGTGGTGGCGCTGGCCTGCGCGCATCCGGCAAAGTTCCAGGACGCGGTGACAAGGGCAACCGGCACGCCGCCGGCATTGCCGCCGCACCTTGCTGATCTGATGCAGCGTCCTGAAAAGATTGAGACGGCGCCAGCACACCCGGACGCGGTTGCTGAGATGATCCTTGCGATGCGGAGGTCGGCATGACCCATGGACTCCTTACAGAACTCGGCAGCGGACTGAAGGTTGCCACCCGCGCTATGCCGCAGGCGCACTCACTGTCCGTTGGCATTTGGGTGAATGCTGGCGCACGTGATGAGCGCGACAGCGAGACCGGAATTGCCCACATGCTGGAACATATGGCGTTCAAGGGAACAAAGCGCCGCTCGGCGCGCGATATCGCCACCGAAGTGGAAAATGTCGGTGGTTATATGAATGCCCACACCAGCCGTGAGGAGACAGCCTATTATCTGCGGCTCCTGCCTGAATATCTGGATATGGGAATCGATATCCTCGCCGATATCCTGACCGAGCCGACGATGCCGGACGAAGAGATCGAGCGCGAGCGTGGTGTGATCATCCAGGAAATCGGGCAGTCGCTCGATACACCGGATGACATTGTCTTTGACATGTTCGCCAACGCTTCCTATGGCACCCATACGCTTGGCCGACCGATCCTTGGGTCCGTTGACAGCGTCAGCGGGTTCTCACGGGACAATCTGAAGGGATTCATGGCGCGCCATTATGGTGCCGGCCAGATGCTGGTCACCGGGTCGGGCGCTGTCGACCATGATGATTTTGTGCGCCGCGTGGAAACACGCCTTGCCGGTCTGGAAACTGCTGAACATGCGAGGCGCACAGCGCCACAATGGCTTGGGGGCCGTCTTGTCGAGACCCGCGATCTTGAGCAGACGCATCTTGTCATCGGCTTGCCTTCATTTGGCGCGCAGGATGACAGGCGCTATGCGCTGATGCTTCTGTCCACCCTGTTCGGCGGCGGCATGTCTTCACGGCTGTTCCAGGAAGTGCGCGAGAAGCGCGGCCTTTGTTACTCGATTTTCTCTTTTGCCAGCATGTATTCCGACAGCGGGCATTTCGGTATCTATGCCGGCACATCGGCGGCCCAGGCCAACGAGATGCTGTCTGTGACCGCGTCGCAGCTTGCCGAGGTGGCGGCCGGCGTTGGCTCGGAGGAGCTTGATCGTGCCAAGGCACAGCTCCGTGCCTCGCTTGTTATGGCACGGGAATCCGTTGCCGGATGCGGTGAGTCGCTGGCCCGCCAGATCATGTTGTTCGGAACGCCGCAGGATGATGCTGAATTGCTGGAGCGGATCATCGGCGTCAGCGCCGCCGACGTCAGTGCCGTAGCGGCTGGTCTGATTGCCGGCGGTCAGCCGGTGATCACCGCGATCGGGCCCGAAGCCGAGATCATGTCGAACGAGGATCTTGCAGGGATTTTTGCCGGGCGCGCCTGATCAGGCGCTTCCAGCAGATACGGCAAAGAAGCCGGGGTCGATGCCGAGCGCTGCAAAGCTGTGTTGCCAGAGCGTGCCGCGGTCATGGTCAAAGACCAGATCCGCCGAGGCTGGCAGGTTCAGCCACACATTCTCAACCATCTCCTGGTCCAGCTGTCCGGCGGTCCATCCGGCGCAGCCAAGCGAAACGATGGATTGTGCCGGCCCGATCCCTTCGGTGATATCGCGGAGGATGTCGATGCTGGCGGTCAGACCAATCTCGTGGGTGATCGGCAAGCTTTCGGGAAGCATATGGTCCTGCGAATGCAGCACGAATCCGCGATTGCCATCCACGGGTCCGCCGATATGCACCGGGTTGGTGGCACTGAAGCGGGGTGCGCCAATATCGAGCTTTTCATAGAGGTCGCCCAGGTTCAGGCTGCTGGCAGGCTTGTTGATGATCAGTCCCATCGCCGATTCAGCGTCATGGTGACACATAAGGATCACTGTTTTCTCGAACCGCTCATCGCCAATATGTGGGCTGGCAACAAGAAGTTGGCCCTGAAGCGAGGGCATGCTGTCACCTGTGATGATGATGTTGTCGTCTGGTGATTGCGAAGCCGCGCTGGATTTCCTATCTTCCGTCATGCCTTACCCTAGACAGGAAAAACCGGTGGGGTAAAGCGTCAATCAAGCCGCGGCGAGGCCGCACAGGCCAGATGAAACCTGCACAAGAAATCCTCTCATCCCGCATGATCACGGGGTTTTTCGGCCTTTTCGCCATGCTTCTGGCAGGGTTGCTGCCGGTGGTTGCGCCTGCTGTCGAATCTGGCTGGACGGGTGACCGGACGATAGGTGAGGCGCGTCTCGTCTCGGCGGTTGATGCAACAGGCACGCTGGAGACATTGCCGCTTGGTCTGGAATTTACCCTGGCGCCAGGGTGGAAAATCTACTGGCGCACACCGGGCGAGGCTGGCCTGTCGCCGGTCATGGACCTTTCGGACAGTCCGACACCAGGACTGTCAGGGTCGTTCCGCTGGCCACTTCCAACGCGCTTTGATGCGTTCGGATTCGATAATTTCGGCTATGAGAACGCTGTCATCCTGCCCTTCGATGTGGCCGGTCACAGCCCCGGCGCGCCGGTCCAGATTACCGCCGATCTCGAAGCGCTGGTCTGTGCAGACATTTGTGTGCCGCTTGCCGGCAGGCTGGAGCTTGATCTTCCTGCCGGCGTGGCTGCGGCAAGCCGGCATGCGCAGGCAATGGCACAGTTCGCCGCGATGGTGCCGCGCCGAGCAGGTCAGGACGGGGTCAGCGCAAGTGCGCCGTCATTGCGCATTGCGGCCGCCGCGCCGGGTGACGGTGGACTCTATGTAGAGCTTGCCGACGGTGCCCCTCCGGTTGCCGAACTGTTTGTCGAAGGGATACCCAATGTCGCGTTCAAGGCACCGGTGCCGCAGGGTGCTGGAATGTTCTTGCCGGCGGTGCCGGCATCAGGTCTGGACATCGCTGGAAAACGTTTGACGCTGACGGTCAGCGCGCCACCCGAATTTGGTGAGTTTGAGGTCACCGTCGCCGCTTCGGGCAGTGCTGGCAGTCTGCCGGTCGATGGTACGCGCCTGTCGTTCAGGATCATCGCGCTGGCGCTTCTTGGCGGGCTGATTCTCAATCTGATGCCCTGCGTGCTGCCGGTGCTGGCATTGAAATTGTCCGCGGTATTGTCGGCGGCTGGTGCCCCGCGCCGTGAGCTCCGCCTCCGCTTTCTGGCCGGCGCGGCAGGGATCGTCTCAAGCTTCATGCTGTTGGCTGGCGGCCTTGCAATGTTGCGACTGGCCGGCGGCACGGTCGGATGGGGAATCCAGTTCCAGAACCCGGTGTTCCTGATGGTGATGATCGCGATGCTTGGTGTCTTCGCGCTCAGTCTTTTTGACCGGGTGATTATTCCGGTGCCGCGGTTCGCTCAGGCGCTTGCCGGAACCGCAGGTGGGACCGACAAAACCTCCTATCGGGGCGATTTCTTTGCCGGCATGCTTGCCACCGTCCTGGCGACACCCTGTTCGGCGCCTTTCGTCGGCACCGCGGTGGCGGCCGCGCTGTCGGGTGGTATGACAGATCTGTTTGGCATTTTCCTGGCACTTGGGGCGGGCCTGGCTGCGCCGTGGCTACTGGTGGCGATGCACCCCGCGCTTGTCGCCTTTCTGCCGCGTCCCGGGCCTTGGATGGCCTGGATGAAACGCGTGCTGGCGATTCTTCTGGTCGGCACGATGATCTGGCTTGGCAGCGTTCTGGCGCACATCCTGTCACCAGAACTTTCCAACAGCGCGACCGAATCCGGCGATTCTGGCGGTTTCGCCGGTGCTGATGCGTTGTGGCAGCCCTGGTCACCGCAGTCGATGGCGGACAGCCTTGCCGCTGGCACGCCTGTTCTGGTCGATGTGACCGCCGACTGGTGTGTTACCTGCAAGGCGAACAAGGCGCTGGTGCTGGATCGTGCCCCTGTCAGCACGGTGCTTCGCAGTGCAGTTACTGAGGGCAGATTGCTGCTGCTCCGCGCCGACTGGACCCGTCCGAATGATGATATTGCCAGCTTTCTGGCGCGCCATGGCCGCTTTGGAATCCCGTTCAACATGCTGTTGACCCCGGGGGCGCGGGCCGACATCATCCTACCCGAGATCCTGACCAGCAGATCGCTGATGCAGGCTCTTGAAAATGCCGCTGTGACGGCCAAATAAGATCGGCGGTCTTTGCTGGCCGCCTTACCATTTAACAGACTCCCGGGACCAGACATCATGACCATCGAAGCCGGTCAGGCCATTCCTCAGGCCGCCATCCAGATCAAGACTGACGACGGCGTAGACGCCCACGATACGCTCGAATATTTCGCCAGCGGCAGGACTGTCCTTTTCGCCGTCCCGGGGGCCTTTACCGCCACCTGTTCGGCAAAGCACCTTCCCGAATTCGTCGCCAGAGCGGATGAGCTTCGCGCCGCCGGCGTTGACAGGATCGCCTGTCTGGCGGTGAATGACGCCCATGTCATGAAGGCTTGGGGCGATATCCATGGCGCCCCTGGCAAGATTGATATGCTGGCTGACCCGCATGCCGAATTCGCGCGCGCTCTGGGGCTGGCAGTGAATATGGGGCCTATCCTCGGCGAGCGGGCCACACGCTGCGCGATGATCATCGATGACGGGGTTCTGACCAGCATGATGATGGAAGAGGTCGGTGCCTATGAGGTGTCAAGCCCGACCCATGTCATGACGCAGCTCTAGCCGCTGTCAGATATTGATCGAGCTGGCCGCCGCACGGGCCAGTTCGTCACACCGCTCGTTCATCTCGTTGCCGGCATGGCCTTTGACCCAGTGCCAGCTCACCTGATGGCGTTGCAACGCGGCGTCAAGCTCCTGCCACAAATCCTGGTTCAGCACCGGCTTCTTCGCTGCCGTGCGCCAGCCATTTGACTTCCAGCGCGGCATCCAGTCGGTAACGCCCTGCATGACATATTTGCTGTCGGTATGGAGATCGACCTTCATCGGCCGTTTCAGCGCGTTCAGCCCCTCAATTGCTGCTTGCAGCTCCATCCGGTTGTTGGTGGTGTTCTCTACCGGGCCACTCAGCTCGCGAATCTCGTCGCGCCATTGCAGCACTGCAGCCCAGCCTCCCGGGCCCGGATTGCGAAGGCAGGAACCATCAGTATGAAGTGTCACGCTCTCAGTCATTCCGGCTACAGCCCTATGCCATAGGCGGTGGTGCCCGACACCGACTGGTGAAAACGCAGGATGCTCCAGTACTCCATCGGATCCTTCGGGCTGACCAGTGCATCCTTCGGCGTATGAATCCAGTCATAGAGGCGCGTCAGGAAGAACCGCATCGCCGAACCCGCGGCAAGGGTCGGAATAGCCTCGATCTCAGCCTCGCTCAGCGGGCGCACCGCCTGATATGCGCGCAGCATGGCCCTTGATTTTGTCAGGTTGAAGCTGCCATCCGGCTCAAAACACCAGCTGTTCAGGCATATCCCGAGATCGTAGACAAGGATGTCGTCACAGGCAAAATAGAAATCGATCACCCCGGTCAGCGTGTCGCCAATAAACAGCACATTGTTTGGGAACATGTCGGCGTGGATCACGCCGGATGGCAGGTCCGCAGGCCAGGAGGAGAGGATGGCGTCCAGGCGATCCTGGATCGCCCCCTGCATGCCCTCGCCAACAATATCGGCGTCACTGCCGATGGTATCGAGAAGTGGCTGCCATGCCGACGGGCCGAGGGCGTTTGGCCGCCGCCGTGTCACCGGGGCGCAGTTCAGATGCATGGTCGCCAGCGCACGACCGAGGGCGGCGCATTTGGCCTTGTTCGGAAAGCGGCTCCAGGTGCCGTCAAGAAAGGTAAAGACAGCGCAGGGCCGGCCCATCAATTCCTGCAGGGTAGAGCCGTCTCGCGCTGGCACCGGCAGCGGGCAGTTCAGGCCCGAATCCGCCAGCACCTGCATCACTTCGATGAAGAAGGGAAGATCATCGCGCTCTACCCGCTTTTCATAAAGTGTGAGGATGTAATTGGCGCGGTCGGTGCGCAGCAGGTAGTTCGAATTTTCCACGCCCTCGGCGATGCCGGCAAAGCTCAGCACTGTTCCCAGGTCATATGCCGCCATGAAGTCGGCAAGCGCGGCGTCATCGACATTGGTATAGACAGCCATGTGACGGTCAGCCCTCTTTCGCCAGGACCGGCGGCAATTTAAAGGTCACCGTCTCCTCGACCAGCGCATCCTCGTCAAGCTGCAGGTCATAGCGTGCCCGCATCACATCGATAATCTCATGGATCAGGCTTTCCGGTGCCGAGGCTCCGGCCGACAGGCCGACATGGGTGACAGCGTCGATCTCGTCCCAGTCGATTGCCCCGACATCGGCGATCAGTCTGCCACGCGCGGCCCCGGCGCGTTCAGCAACCTCGACAAGGCGCTTCGAGTTCGACGAATTTTCCGCGCCGACAACAAGTACGATGTCACAGTCGGGCGCGATATGTTTCACCGCATTCTGCCGGTTGGTGGTTGCGTAGCAGATATCCTCGCCACGTGGTCCGGTGATCTCGGGAAAGCGGAACTGCAGGATCGAGATGATCTCGGCGGTGTCATCCACCGACAAAGTCGTCTGCGTGGCGAAGGCCAGGTCAGCATTCTCCGGCGGGGTGACGGTGCGGGCGTCCTCCGCCGTTTCGATCAGGGTGATTTCGCCGGACTCCACCTGACCCATAGTCCCCTCAACCTCGGGGTGGCCGGTGTGGCCGATCAGTAGCACATGCTTGCGCTGTGCGGCGTGGCGGCGGGTTTCGACATGGACCTTGGTGACGAGAGGGCAGGTGGCGTCAACGGCAATCATGTTGCGGCGCTCGGCCTCGGCGACAACGGCGCGCGATACACCATGCGCCGAGAAGACGACTGGCGCGCCCTCCGGCACCTCGTCAAGTTCCTCGACGAACACAGCGCCCTTGGCGGCGAGGCTGTCTACAACCGTTCTGTTATGAACGATTTCATGACGCACATAGACGGGGGCGCCGAATTTCTCCAGCGCTACCTCGACAATCCGGACGGCCCGATCCACCCCGGCACAGAACCCGCGGGGCGCGGCAAGATGAAGGAATTTCCTGTCTTTGGTCACAGCCTGCTCCATGCCGTTGTTCTTGCGCGATTACACCGCACAGGTCAATTGCTGTTGTCTGAAAAAGCAGATAGGATGCGCCGCATGAAACACCAGTCTTTCACCCGATTTCTGTCGCTGTCCGCCGTTTTTGGTGGTGCCGCCTTTCTGGCCGCCTGCGCCGGTGACCCGGTCTATATTACCTGCCCCGAGATCACCGCTCCTCCCGAGGGCACAGCTGCCTTCATGAAGATGGATGACACCGGAGAGGTTGTCGATGTCAGGTTGAATGGCGTTCGCGGCCTTTGTCAGCGTGTGGATGGTGGCAAACAGGTGGATGTGTCGGTCGGGCTGAAGCTGAAGCGGGCCGGCGGTGCAGACCTTCCTGCCGGTGTCGCCGAGATCGAGATGATTGGGTTCATCGTGGATGCGGATGACAAGGTGGTGCGAAGCGATACCGTCAGATACAAGACTGGCTTTAGCAAGGGTGCCCGCATGCACTATCCGCTCGCCTCATACTCGGCAGTGCTGTCCGATGGTCAGCGCCTGGTGCTGAGCCTCGTTCCGGATCTCTAGTCTTTTCTATGAAAGCAGGACAGGAGGAGGCACCGTAAGGTGCCATCCTCTAGTTCAGTTTTTCGATGTTGCCTGCCGCGTCGTCGATCAGCGCGAGGCCGGCATCTTTGTCCAGCTTCGAGGTGATGATTTGTGCAGCTGAGGCGATCGCAAGGCTTGCCGCCTTGTCGCGAAGCTCGTTGATCATCGCCGTTTCTGCGGCCTTGATCTTGGCTGTGGCCTGCTGTTCACGACGCTTGATCGTTTCCTCGGCAGCTTTCTCGGCATTTTCGCGAATACGCTCGGCTGTTGCCTCTGCCGTCTTCAGTATCGACTTCGCCTCTTCGGCAGCCTCACGATGCAGACGCTGGAACTGGTGAAGCTCGTCAAGCGCCGCCTCGCGAAGCTCGCGGGCTTCATCAAGATCGGCCTTGATCTTGGCTGATCGCTCGTCAAGCATAGTGCCAAGCACGGCACCGGCCTTCTTCCAGACAAGCGCAATGAAGACTACGAAACCGACGGCAACCCACACAGATTCCCACACGATACCTTCCATCACCCTGCCTCCTGCCTGGCCAGATCATTGGCAACAGCCTTCACGGCCTTTTCGGCCTGGGCCTTGGTCGCCTTGACACCGGCAATCTGCGCCGCTGTGTCAATGGCGGCCTCGGCCGCCACTGCCGTAATATTACCTTCGGCCTCGGCGCGGTCGGCGGCAAGCTTGGTTTCGGCCTTGCCGATCTTCGTTGCCATCCGCTTTGCGGCCTTTGCTTCGGCGGCATCCGCCTTGGCCTGGGCGTCGGCGGCGGCATTGCGGGCGAAGGTTGCAGCCTCGGCGCGGGCTTCCTCGAGGCTTGCCTCATATTCGCTGCGCGTCTGGGCAGCCTCGGCACTTGCCTCGCGGGCGCGTGTCAGGTCATCGTCAAGCCGGGTGTGGCGCTCCTCGAGGACCGATCCGATCCGCGGGGTGACGACACGCGCCATGAAGAGGTAGCCAATGCCGAACACCACGGCCAGCCAGAACAGCTGTGAAGGCCATGTATCGACCTTAAGCTGTGGCAGGCCGGGCTCGGATTCTCCCGCCGCATGGGCAAGATTGCCGAGTCCGGCTACAAGCGTCGCCGTTGTAACGGCCGCGGCTGTTTTGAGATTGCTCATGCCAGTCTCCCTGACTGATCGTCCGGCCGGATGAAGTCCCGGCGGACGATCAAAATCGGATGCGGAAAGCCGGCCTAGAGCGCAAACAGAAGCAGCAGCGCAACAACCAGCGCGAACAGTGCGATGGCTTCGGTCAGGGCAAAGCCCAGGATGCCGATGCCGAACACTTCGCCACGTGCTGCCGGATTGCGGGCAATCGAATTAACAAGCGAGGAGAAGATGTTGCCGATACCCAGAGCAACGCCGAGAAGCGGGAGTACGGCAATGCCGGCGCCAATCATCTTTGCAGCTTCTACTTCCATGTTCCTAGTCCTTCCGTAGGTTTTTCAAGTCTATTAGCTGTTGTTCCATACCGCTGTTGAACGTCAGCGATAAACGTTACGCCACGCGGCAGCCTGCCCTAGTGCAGGTGCAGCGCGTCATTCAGATACATGCAGGTCAGGATGGTGAAGACATAGGCTTGCAGCGCCGCCACCAGAAATTCGAGGCCAGTCAGGCCGATAATTGCGGCAAAGGGCAGCAGCGAGCCGGTCATCGCGATCCCGCCTGCGCCAGAGATCATCACCGCAAGGCCTGCGAACACCTTCAGCATGGTGTGGCCGGCCAGCATGTTGGCGAAAAGACGCACAGACAGGCTGACGGGACGCACGAAATAGGAAATCACCTCGATGACGATCAGGAACGGGATCAGCGGCTTGGGCGCGCCTGCCGGCACGAACAGCGTGAAGAAATGCAGCCCGTGCTTGACCAGTCCGACGATGGTAACGCCAACAAAAACGAAAGCCGCCATCGCGAAGGTCACAATGATCTGCGAGGTGAATGTGTAGGAATAGGGCACCATGCCAAGCAGGTTGCCGAAGAGCAGGAATACGAAGAGCGTGAAGATGAAGGGGAAGTAGGCACGCCCTTCACTGCCGACGTTGCTTTTCACAAGGTCGGCGACGAATTCATACATCATTTCGGCGGCGCATTGCAGCCTGCCGGGAACCATCTCGCGCTTCGACATGGCGCTGGCCAGGAAAACCCCGCCGACCACCATTGCCAACAACATGAAGAGACTGGAATTGGTGAAGGATATGTCGTAACCGCCGGCACTCAGCTCAAAGATCGGCTTGATCTTGAACTGCTCGATAGGTGAGTGCATCCCCTGAGAAGCCATAGGTCATTCGTCCCTTGCTTGCCGACGGCTAGCTGCCGTCCTTGTCCTTGTCATCCCCGGCGTCACGCCGGTGCTCATCGAAATAACCGGTCGCCATGCCGCGGCCGGAAAACATTCTCCACACATTCAGCATCCCGGCCGCCGCGCCCAGGAATAACAACAACACCATCAGGAAAGGTGTTGTCCCGAGCCAGCGGTCAAGGGCCCAGCCAATGAACGTTCCTACCATCACTCCTGCGACCAGTTCGGTCGCAACACGTCCAAGGATGGCTCCCATACCCGGGGGCAAGGCCTGACGGTCATTCGTCCTGGACTGTTCCTGATCCCCCTGCAACTTGGCGATGCGGCGTTCAATATCCTGCAGGCGTTTGTCGCCGCGGTGCCGTTCCTGATCGCTCATGTTGTTTCGTCTTTGGGGCTGGTAATGACCAGATGGTCTTGGCCGAATAACATGGCCGGCGCGGGTCCAGTCTGCCAGTGAAGACGCTGTGCCGATCCCTGTCTAGTATGGTTGGTCCCGTGTGGTTGTTGTCCATGTAACTGAGCGCCGGATACCACGTTTGGTCACACGCGATGCCCGGAGCCGAAATCGCGCCCAAAATAGGGGTGCGCCTCGCTTTTTGTCAAGCTTTCAATACCTGGCGATTTTGCCTGTGTTTCCGCGGGTTTGCCGAGGCGCAATCAGGCCACTTTCCGGCGCAGGCCGCAGGCGTCATGCGACCGCCGCATCCCGGATTCGCTCGGCTGTCTGCAAATCGACCGAGACCAGCTTCGAAATGCCGCGCTGTTCCATGGTCACGCCGAACAACCTGTCCATACGTGCCATCGTCATCCGGTGGTGGGTAATCACCAGGAAGCGCGTGCCGGTCTTGCCTGAAATCTCGCGAAGAAGATCGCAGAACCGCGCAACATTGGTGTCGTCAAGCGGTGCATCGACCTCGTCGAGAACGCAGATCGGAGCCGGATTTGTCAGGAACACGGCAAAGATCATGGCCAGCGCGGTGAGTGCCTGTTCCCCGCCGGACAAAAGGGACAGCGACTGCAGCCGTTTGCCTGGTGGCTGCGCCAGAATTTCCAGCCCGGCTTCCAGCGGGTCGTCCGATTCCGTCAGCTGCAATTCGGCGGTGCCGCCGCCAAACAGGATCTTGAAAAGGTCGCGGAAATGTCCGTTCACTGTGGCGAAACTGCCGAGGAGCTGTTCCCGGCCCTGCCGGTTCAGGCGGGAAATGGCGGTCCGCAGCTTGTCAATGGCGGCGACAAGATCCTCGGCTTCGGCCTCCATGGATTCGATTCGTGCGGCGACCTCCTCCATTTCCGCCTCGGCGCGAAGATTGACTGGGCCAATGGTGTCACGCTCGCGGATCAGCCTGTGCACCCGGTCTTCAAGGCTGGCAAGGTCACCGAGCGTTCCTGCATCCTCTGTCTCGGCAAGCGTGGCCAGTCCGTCCGGCCCGCAGCCGAGCTTCTCCTCGATCTGTGCGAGCAGCACGCGACGGGTTTCCTCGGCGCGTTCACGCGCGCCCTCAGCCCGGATCTGTGTCTCGCGCCCTTCGGCCAGACTTGCATCAGCCTGACGCTGTGCTGTCTCCGCCTCGGCAAGCGCGGTCTCGGCGATGCGAAGTGCATCAGCTGCCTGCTGGCGAAGGCTTTCGGCTTCCTCCAGCCGGTCGGCAAGTGCGTGCCGCTGCGCCGCGATTTCCTCAGGCTTGGCCGCCAGCTGCTGCTGTTCGGTCTCCGCCTCGGCAAGGCGCGACTGCATCTGCTCGACGCGTGCCGCGGCACCAGCCTGTCTTTCCTGCCACTGCCCGGTCTCTGCCGCGCAGGATTGCTGGCGGCCACGCGCCGCGCGAAGTGTCGCCGCAAGTTGTGATTCGGCCTGCATGGCTTCTGCGAGCCGCCCACGCTGGGTTTCGGCCGCCAGCCGCGCTTCGCTTTCTGCGGCGGCCAGCGCAGCGTCATCACCAAGCTCGCTTGCTTCGCTCTGTGCCGTGGCAAGATCAGCGCGCATGATGGCAAGGCCTGACTGCAGGTCGCCGGCGCGCTCCTCTGATGCCGCGAGACGAAGCCGGCAGCTCTCTTCCTCGCGGCGGGCAGCTGAAAGTGTCTGCTCGGCGGCGGCGGCAGCACTTCGGCAGTCGGCCTGGGCCGCGCGCGCGGCAGTGAGTGCGCTCTCTGCCTTTGCCAGCGCGGTGGCAAGTTGGTTCTCGCTGGTGCTGGCTTCGGCAAACCCTGCCTGCAGCTCCTCGAGGCGTTGGCGCTGGCGAATGCGCTCGGCGCCGGCATCGGTGGCACCGGCCTGTCGCACGAACCCGTCCCAGCGCCACAGCCCGCCACCGGGTGTGGTCAGCGCCTGACCGGGGGTCAGGTCGGGTTGCATCTCCTGGGCCTCGGTACCGGTTGCGACAATGCCGATCCCGGCAAGGGCGGCAGCAAGCTCCGGTGCGCCGGTGATGTGCGCCGCGAGCGACGTGCTTCCGGCTGGAGGCACGAGGTTGGTGGCATCTGCTCCGCCGCGCCAATAGGCCATCTCGCCGCTTCCCGCCGGAGCGGACAACTCGTCGGCAAGACAGGCTGTCAGCGCCGCTTCCATGCCGCCGGATACCGACAGACTGTCAAGGATCGGAACATCATTGCCGCTGTCGCTGCCGGCCAGAAGGTAGCCAAGCGCGTCGATCTCGGCCTGCAGGCGGGCATTCTGCGTGGTCGCCTCGCGATGTGCTTCCTTTGCGCTGTCAGCTGTCTGCTGAGCGCTTCCCAGCCCTTCCTCTGCTGTGGCAAGTGCGGCGGTGGCCTTGCCTGCTGCAAGTTCCGCTGCGCCGAGGGCGGTGGTGGTTGATGCGGCAGACTCGGCAAGGCCTTCCAACGAGATGCCGGCAAGCGAGGCCTCGGCGCCGGCAATCCGCCGTTCGAGGTCGGCAATCCGTGTTGCCAGCGCATTGCGGGTGCTGACCGCCGCGCGCACCCGCCCAGCGGCCTCGGCAAGGGCCGCATCAGCGGCATCAGCCTCGGCACGTATTGCCGTCAGGTTCTCGGCTGCTGCGGCGCGCTGTGGTTCGGCGTCATCGATCTGTCGTTGCAACGCGGCGGCCTCGCCCTGCAATCTGGCAATGGCTTCGGCGGCGTCGCCGCGCAGGCTTTCCTCGCGCCCGATGTCATCACGCATCTGCGCCTGCTGCGTGGTACTCCGTTCAATGGCATCGCGCACCCGCGCTTCCTCACGATCAAGCTCGTCACGGCCAATGGACAGGCGCTGGAATTCGGCGGCGCGCGCCACCTCTTTCTCGCGAAGCTCGGGAAGCGCGGCGGCCCTTTCGGTACGGACCGTGGCACAGGCTGCGGCTGTTTCGGTGCGTTCGGCGGTAATCGATCGCGCCGCGCGAAGGGCGTCGTCAGATTCGGCGAGAGCTGCCTCAGCCCCGTTCCACCTCGCCATCAGAAGCTGGGCCTCGGCTTTGCGGATGCGGTCGGCGACCGAGCGGTAGCGCGCCGCCTGCCGTGCCTGCTTGCGAAGCGAATCACGCTGCTCGACAAGGCCGGCGATCACATCATCAAGACGTTCCAGATTTGTCTCGGCGCCGCGAAGGCGAAGCTCGGCTTCATGCCGTCGGGCGTGAAGGCCGCGGATGTTGGCAGCTTCCTCAAGCAGGGCGCGGCGGTCGACAGGCTTTGCGCCGACAATTGCGCCAATACGGCCCTGCGAAACAATGCCCGAGGCGCGCGCGCCAGTGGCCGAATCCGCGAACAGAAGCTGTACATCCTTGGCCCGCGCCGGCTTGGCGTTCACATAAAAGCTGCTTCCCTTGCCACGCTCGATCTTGCGGGTGATCTCGATTTCGTCATCGTCATTGAATTCGCTTGGCGCGGCACGATTGCTGTTGTCGAGTTGCAGCGTGATTTCGGCAAGGTTGCGGGCGGGACGCTGATCGGTGCCGGCGAAGATGATGTCATCCATTTCGGCACCGCGCATCTGCCGGGCGTTGCTTTCGCCCATGACCCAACGCAGACCCTCGACGATGTTCGACTTGCCACAGCCATTCGGCCCGACAATGCCGGTCAAACCGTCATCGATCTCGACCTCCGCACTTTCGGCGAAGGATTTGAAGCCGATCATTTTCAGACTGCGAAATATCACGTGAAGATACCGGCCCGGCGGGGTTCAAGGTCAATGGCCATATGCCTATGCGCCAAACGCGCTTATCGCCTCGGCGAATTCCTCATAAGCCATATTGCCGGCCATGGTCATATCGTCATTCACCACAAAGGTTGGCGTAGAGTTGACCTTCCAGTCATCCATGCCCTGTTGGCGCAGGTTGACGAGGCCTTCGAGAAGAGGCCGGTTGCGCATGATGCTGTTGAAATCCTCGGACCCGACGCCGGCAAGGCGGGCCATCTGCTGCAGTTCGGCAACCGGATCAGCGGCGCGCGTCCAGACAGGCTGCTTGGCAAGGAGCAGCTTTACCAGCGGGAAGAACTTCGATTCCGGAATGGCACGGACAAGCGCGTGGGCACGGAGCGCCAGACCGTCAAGCGGGAATGGCCGCATCTCGAACCGCACGATGCCCTTGTCAATCAGCTTCGCCTTCACCTTGGGGTAGGTGTTGTTGTGAAAATCGGCGCAATGCCCACAGGTCATCGAATAATATTCGGCGACATGGATGGGGGCGGATTCATCACCGATGATCCGCGGCGACAGCGCCCGATCAAGCATTTCATCCGCAGCAACAACGCCGCTGCCCGTCAGCATCATAGCTGTCGTGGCGAGGGTGCCGGAGGCAAAGCTGCGGCGGGTCATCACAGAGGGGGGCAGAATGTTCTTTTTCATGGCGCCACAATAGCCAAACCGCCAAGGTTCGGCAATCCGGATTCATTCAGATTCCGGCATCTTGTGATGGCGGTGTGATCAGCCGGCGGTGCCAAGCCGGCGCAGCGCGGCGCGAAGCTCCGGCGAGGATACTTTTTCCAGCTTCGCGTCAAGTTCCCAGATCCGTTTCGGATTGGTGGCGGTGTCGTCCTGATGGCTGTCGCCAGATGCCTGAAGGCTGTCGTCGGGGTGATGCGCGCGCGGAGGCGGCAAGGTCTGGATGAACAACACCTCGCTGATGGCCCGATAACCAAAGGCAGCGTTCACGCGTTCGATGATCGGCTGCTTCATCTGCAGGGCGATCGGACCGTATCCACTGGCGATTGCCAGCTTCAGCGTGCCGCCGCCATCACGCGACAGGGTCATCTGCGAGGGGCGGCTCCATGCGGCAATATCACCCGCGATCATTGGCCATTGCGAGACAAGCCTGCTGATGATGAAGCCGCGCTTGCGGACGCTTGGCGCGACCATGGCGTCAATCATCCCGTCCAGACGGGTCATCCGCTTTTTCCGTGTCGGGGCCATATGCTGTCCGGATTGTTGAGAGCGTCTCCCTACCGTAGCACAACATTGCGGGTGCGACCATTCTGCAGCGCGCTTGCGGTGCAGCCGGCGTTGAACGCGCAAGGTGGCTGTGCCAGTCTCGCCGCCATGGGCACATCTGACACCAGGACAACAGATTTTCCCGCAATTGCGGTTTTCGACTGGTACGACCGGCACGGGCGAAGCCTGCCCTGGCGGCATCGCTGGCCCGACCTCGCGCCGGCCTATCATGTCTGGCTGTCGGAAATCATGCTGCAGCAGACGGTGGTGGCAACGGTAATTCCCTATTTCCTGGAATTTACGAGACGCTGGCCCGATGTGTGCAGCTTGGCGAATGCCAGCAGTGAGGATGTGATGGCGGCCTGGGCCGGCCTCGGCTATTACGCGCGGGCGCGCAATCTTCACCGGGCCGCGCAGCAGGTCTGCAGCGACCATGGCGGGGTGTTTCCCTCGGATGTTGAAGGGCTTCGTGCGCTTCCCGGGATCGGCCCCTATACGGCGGGCGCGATTGCGGCGATTGCTTTTGGCCAGCAGAGCACCGTCATCGACGGCAATATAGAGCGGGTGATGGCACGTTATTTCGCGATCTCCACTCCCCTGCCGGCGGCGAAGGGCGAAATCAGCCGCCATTATGATGTGATCCGGCCGCGCGAACGCCCGTCGGATTTCCCGCAGGCGCTGATGGATTTCGCGAACGCTGTCTGTACGCCGAAATCACCGGCATGTCTGGCCTGTCCACTTGCCAACGGGTGCGCGGCACGGGCCACCGGCACCCCCGAAGCCTGGCCGGTAAAGGCTGTGAAAAAACCCAAGCCGGAACGCCGCGGCATTGCCTATGTGGCGATTGATTTGAATGGACGCGCCTTCATGGTCACACGGCCTGAAACCGGTATGCTTGGTGGCATGCTGGCCTTTCCCTCGGCGGGTTGGACGCCCGCCGACCCGGCCTATGACCCGCAAGCCCCGCTGGCCAGCGCCCCCTTTGAGGCTGACTGGATGATGGCCGCGGAGCCGGTCGGCCATGTCTTCACCCATTTCGCGCTAAATATGGAGGTGGCGGTCGCCAGAATGCCGGTGACGGCGCATGGCGAGGAATGGCGCAAGGTGCGCCCGGCCAGTCTGCCGACGCTGATGCGAAAAATCTGGGAGGTGGCGCGACGGACGCGCTGACGCCCGCGATAATCACGAGCCTGAAACCGGCGGCGAAGGCTCAGTGATTGAAGTGCCGCATGCCGGTCATCGCCATGACGATGCCGGCGGCATCGGCAGCGGCGATCACCTTGTCGTCGGCTTTCGAGCCGCCAGGCTGGATCACCGCCGTGGCACCGGCCTCGATCAGTGCGGCAAGGCCATCTGCAAAAGGAAAGAAGGCGTCTGACGCAGCCACCGCGCCGATGGTACGCGGCGCGTCCCAACCGTGATGCGTGGCCGTGTCGCGGGCTTTCTGCGCGGCGATGCGGGCGGAATCAACACGGCTCATCTGGCCAGCCCCGACACCGACGGTGCAGCTGTCCTTGGCAAAGACGATGGCGTTGGATTTCACATGCTTGCAGACGCGCCAGGCGAACATCATGTCGGTGATCTGCTGCGCATCAGGTTTCGCCGCAGTGACGATGGTCAGGTCGGCCTCGGTGATCGCGCCATTGTCACGGGACTGTGCAAGGAATCCGCCGCTGACGGATTTGATCTTGATGGCGTTGGCCGCCGGGTCCGGCATCGTGCCGGTCAGCAGAAGACGCAGGTTCGGCTTTTCGGCCAAAATTGCGCGCGCCGCGTCATCGGCAGCGGGGGCGATCACAACCTCGGTGAAGATGCTGGTGATTAGGCGTGCTGTGCCGGCGTCGAGCGGCTGGTTGGCGGCGACGATACCGCCAAAGGCGCTGACCGGATCAGAGGCAAGCGCGGCGTCCCATGCCGAGGACAGATCGGCGCCCGAAGCCACGCCGCAGGGATTTGCATGCTTGATGATGGCGATCGTTGGGTCGGTGAATTCCGCTGCCAGCTCGAAAGCGGCGTCGGTGTCATTGAGGTTGTTATAGGACAGTGGCTTACCCTGGATCTGCTCCGCCGTGGCAACGCCCGGGCGGGCCGGCCCGCCGGCATAAAGTGCCGCCTTCTGGTGCGGGTTCTCGCCATAGCGCAGGTCCTGCAGACGGCGGCCTGAAACCGTCATCATCTCGCCGAATTCATCGCCGGCCATCAATGCTTCGGCCATCCAGTCAGCAATGGCCCGGTCATAGGCGGCGGTGCGAGCAAAGGTCTTGCCGGCCAGCCGGCGGCGTGTGTCGCCGGTAACGTCCCCTTCACGGCCAAGCTCTTCAATGACGCTGTCATAATCCGACGGGTCACAGACGACGGTGACGAATTCGTGGTTCTTCGCCGCCGCGCGCAACATCGCCGGGCCACCAATGTCGATATATTCGACAAGCGTGGCGAAATCGTCAGTCTTCGCGCGCTGTGCCTCGAACGGATAGAGATTGACCGCCAGCAGGTCGATTCCGCCAATCTGCTGCGCGTTCATCGCGGCGAGATGATCCTCGTTGTCACGTCGCGCCAGCAGGCCGCCATGGATCTTTGGATGAAGCGTCTTCACGCGCCCGTCCATGATTTCCGGGAAGCCTGTGACCTTGGAGACATCGGTGACCTCGATGCCGGCCTCGCGCAGGCTTTTCGCAGTGCCGCCCGTCGAGAGGATGTCAAAACCGGCGGCCACCAGGCCGCTGGCGAAGTCGATCAGTCCAGTCTTGTCGGAAACGGAAAGAAGCGCGCGGCGGCGGGTCATGACAGGGGTCGCTCCAGAAAAAGGGTGGTAGGGCGTATCGCCGAGGCTGCCTTATGGCAAAGCGGTCACGGAAAGGCAATGCAAAGCCGCCCACACATTGCGGAACTGACTATTCGGTGCCTCGGGAGAAGGCCCAGCGGATTTCATGCGCGCCGGTGGTGCGGATGTCGCTGATCACGCTCTTCAGGATGATCTGCTGGCTTGCCTGGCGCACGCCATCTTCGAAATAGACTGAATTGTCGATTTCTGTCACCGCGCCGTCCGCCTTGAAGGTCCAGCCGGTGCGGCTGCCGCGGATCTTCATCAGCACGCTGCCATTGGCGAGGCTGGCTGCCGTCACCTTCGGGTGAAGATGGAATCGCACAATCGCCAGATTCGGGATCTCGCCGGGCGCGCCGGTATATTCCAGATGGTCGGACCCCCGCAGGTTGGCACCGCCTGTCTTCAGATACAGCTTGCGATGATGCAGGATGCCGTGCGAACGCTCGAAACCGTCATGCGACCCCACGGCAAGGATGCCGCCGGCGGCCTCACCCACCTCGACCCCGGCGATACTGGCAAACCGGTTCTCGCGCGGGCTGGATGAATTCTGGTTGTCGAGGCCCAGGGTCGAATGCGCCGCTGTCGAACACATCACCCGGCGGAGTGTCGGGTCTGGCATCATCTGACCTGGATTGACAACGAGCTGGGTCGGGCCGACGCTCATCTCGAATCCGAGTGTGCCAAACCCGCGGATGACATGATCATTGTCGTCTGTCACGGGGTCACCAGCATCCATGATGATCACGGTACGCCCGCTTCCCAGACGCAGAAAACCTGTATAGGGCGCCTGTTGTACCGCCTTGCCCCGCACACCGGCACGAAGCATGGTCTCCTCAACTGTCTCAGCGCTGATCCCGCCACCGCCGTTGAAATGGGCAATCCGCCCATCACCATGCCGCCACATGCGCGCCACCCCGCCCATACGGGTGATGGCATCGCTGACTGCCGTGCCGTCAATTCCGGCAAGGCTTGTCGCCATGCGGAACTCCACAAGCTGGCGTATCAGGCTGAAATGATGGTCAGGCATGCGACTGACATGCCCACCATCGGGGTGAATGGCGCTGCCAAGCTTGCCTGTCAGCACGTCCTGAAGCGCCTCTATTCTGGCGGCTTCTCCGCCAAGCGCCACCTCGGCGAGCGCAATGCCGCGAAGGGCGCCGATCTGTCCATCGATGCTGTGCATGCGCCGCCAGTCCATCGCCAGGCATCGCAGCTGCATCTCGACGCTATACGCCAATCTGGTCTGGAACGCTTCGTCGGCGGAATCACCATACCAGCCGTAATTCATCGCCATGATGGCGAGCCGTTGGCCCATCAGGTCAGGGCGCCAGTCGGGAAGGCGCCAGGTCTGGTTTCTGTCGATCCAGTGACGGACAAGTTCGCGCACGCGGCTTCGCGCCCCGATGCTGCCTTCGGCGCGTAGATCACGAAGCCAGGCAAAGCTGGCAAATGTCTTGGGGTCAGTTGTCGGGTCGATCCGGAAGGCGAGAATGTCGCCGCCCCGGCCGGCATCACCGCGCCATGGATCCTGGAGACCGGGGCGCAAGGCCTCTCGCCCGCTCCCGCGAAGCTGCCAGCTGAAGAGGCCGCTTTGCCTGTACAGCTTTTCAATGCTGGACAACCGCATCTGCGGCGCCGGGCTATGCGTGGCCCTGTCTGCTGTCATGCCTCGTCTGTCATTCTGTTGTTGTTACCCGTCTGGATCCTCTACCCGGTTGTCACGCCGTCGATTTTAACCGCGCAACAAAAAAACCATCAACTCCGCCGAGGCCATCAACGCCGCCAAGGTTGGCGAAGTCGCAAGGCAGGATGCGCAACATGCCCTCATCTGTCAGTGCCGGGGCAAAGGCACCGGCCTCGGCCTCTGTCACCGGGTCGATCACGATGCTGTCCTTCAATTCAGCACAAATCTGGTCGATCACCGCTTCACCTTCTTCAAACTGCAGCGAACAGGTGGCGTAAATGAGGCAGCCTCCCGGGTCGAGCCAGCCTGCGGCGCGTTTGATCAGGGCGCGCTGGATCGCGGCAAGGCCGGCAAGATCGGTGGCGGCGCGGTGGCGCAGAACATCGGGGCGTCGGCGCAGGGTGCCGGTGGCCGAGCAGGGCGCATCGATCAGCACCGCATCGACCTTTTCGCGTGGGGTGAATTTGCGTCCATCTCCGGCAACCAGGGTCGCGCTCATGCCAAGCCGATCCAGATTGCGCTCCAGGATCTCCAGCCGCTGTCTTGAGCTGTCTACAGCCGTCACTTTCGCGCCGGCGGCGATCAGCTGCGCTGTCTTTCCGCCGGGGGCGGCGCACAGGTCGACAACGTGACGTCCGGTCAGATCGCCGAACAGGGCAGCAGGCACCGCCGCGGCAGCGTCCTGAACCCACCAGTGGCCTTCGTCAAACCCGTCAAGCCGCGTCGGGTCACCGTCAAACTCACGCCGCACGGTGCGCCCGTCGATGAGCGCGCCATCCAGAATGTCGGCCCACTCCCCGGCATCGCTCTTCGGCGTGATGTCGAGTGACGGCGGTCGCATCATCAGGTCCATCATCTGGCGTGTGCGGCTTACACCATATTGCTTGCGCCAGCTCTGGCGAAGCCAATCGGGAAGATTATCTTCGACATCGGTTCTCGACAGCAGTGCTTCAGCCTCGCGCGACAGCCGCCGCATCACGGCGTTGGTCAGCCCGGTCAGCCTGTCAAAGCCACTGGCCCGCATCAGTTCAACAGTGCTGTTGACCGCGGCATGGGCGCCGGTGTCGAGGAACAGAAGCTGTGCTGCGCCGATACGCAGGATATGGATGGCATCACGTGCCTTTCCGCCCGGCGCTTTCGTCATCAGCGTGGCAAGGATGCTGTCGATCTGGCCGCCACGCCGCAGACAGGTCGTGACAAGCAGACGGGCAAAGGCCCGGTCGCGGGGCTCGAGCGGCGCGGCGCGGCGCATCGCCATATCGAGATAGCGACCACCATCAATGGATTTCAGGATCTCAAAGGCCGCGATGCGGCTGTCGATGCCGGACGTGTCTGTCTTGCTTGGCTTGGGGGGCGCGTCGTGCTGCGGCATACGGGTCTTCTTGTGTTTGACTGTCCGAGGGGGCATATAGGTTTTCATGGACACTGACAAGACAAAGGGCGATGAAAACGGCGCTGGTGAGGATGAAACCGGTTCCGCCGCCGAAGACGCGGCCCCGTTGGACGCGCCACGTGAATTCAACGGTCCCAAGGGGCCGGAACCGACGCGCTATGGCGACTGGGAACAAAAGGGCCGCTGCAGCGATTTCTAGCCCCGCCCTTGCTGAAAACATGGCATCCGGACACAGGGATTTCCGAGATGCCGGGAAGCGATCATGACACGCCTGAAGACCGACATGCTGGTCGCCGCAGCGATCCGGACCGCCAGTGCCGAATTGATCGATTGCGTTGTCATCCGCCGTGGCAACGCCGAGGCCGGTGCCATCCTTCTTCATATCGACGCGCTTGATGGTCGGCATCGGTTGCTGGCGCGCTCGCTTGATTTCGATGGCACCTACAGCTGGCGCCCGGTGGTGCCTGGCGAGACCGGAGACGGATGGGCCGATCTGCAGGCGGTGGAATCCAGGCTGGCGCGGGAGAGGGATGTCGATCCCGACGTCTGGGTGCTTGGCATTCAGGACGCGCGCGGCCGCAACCCTTTCGAGTTGCTGTGAGCGCGGCCGATGGCATCGCGGGTCCGAATGCGATATAACGACGCCATGACTGATGTTGACCGCCAGATGAAACAGCCGGACCGTCGGCTGTGTGTGGCACCGATGATGGACTGGACCGACCGGCATTGCCGGCACTTCCATCACCTGGTGGCTCCCGATGCGCTGCTGTTCACCGAGATGGTGACTGCCGACGCTGTGATCCATGGCGACCGTGACCGTCTTCTTGGCCAGCCACCGGAAGATGTGGATACCGGCGTTCCGGTGGCACTGCAGCTTGGTGGCAGCGATCCGGCCCGGCTTGCCCAGGCGGTGCGCATCGCCAATGAGTATGGCTATGACGAAATCAACCTGAATGTCGGTTGCCCGTCGGACCGGGTGCAGTCGGGCCGTTTCGGTGCCTGTCTGATGGCAGAGCCCGCGCTGGTGGCGGATTGCATGGCGGCGATGGCCGCCGCAACAGATCTTCCGGTGACGGTGAAATGCCGCATCGGCATTGATGATATGGATGAGGAAGAGGGGCTGAACAGCTTCATCGACGCCATCCAGGGGGCCGGGGTCGCCACTGTTTATCTTCATGCGCGCAAGGCATGGCTTCAGGGCCTGAGCCCCAAGGAAAACCGTGATATTCCACCGCTGAATTATGACCGGGCGGCGCGGCTTGCCGCTGATCGGCCGGCGATGCAGGTGATTCTGAATGGCGGGCTGGATAATGTCGACACGACCCTCGGGCGGCTGCCTGATTTTGCTGGTGTGATGCTGGGTCGTGCCGCCTACAGGACGCCGATGATCATGGCGGAGCTTGCCGCGCCGATGTTCGGGCGAGCGCAGCCGACGCGAATTGATATCGCCGCCTCGATGGCGGATTACGCCGACCGGCATACCGCGAAGGGTGTGCCGCTTCATGCCATCACCCGCCATATGCTTGGTCTATACCATGGCCAGCGCGGGGCGCGGCTATGGCGGCGTCATCTTGGCGAGGAGGCACGCAACCGCAGCGATGGCGGCGCGCTGATCCGCGAAGTGGCGGAAGCCTGCGAAGCGATGGCGGCCAGATTGGCCGCCTGACCGTTCTTGCCAGTTTTTATCTTCCCATGAGTGGAGACAATATCGTGACCGACAACACCAGCCGGCCAAACACCGGAAGCCAGGGCGAGGCGAAAGAAGCCACCGAGCGTCCCGGCCGGAAATTCCTTCTTGATCTCGGGCCGCTGGTCGTTTTTTTCGCCGCGAATTACATGACCGGGGATTTCATGCTGGCGGTCAAGATCCTTGTCGGGACGACGGTGATCGCACTTGCCGCCGGCTGGATGCTGGAACGCCGTGTCTCGATGATGGCGCTTGTCGGGTGTGTGGCGGTTGCATTCTTCGGCGGTCTTTCCGTCTATTTTGAAAATGATCTCTTCATCAAGATCAAGCCGACGGTGCTGACCTGCCTGCTGGCGGCGGTGATCGCTGGTGGCAGGCTCCTCGGCCGGAATCCTCTTGGGGCGATCATGGGATCGCAGATCCGCATGGATGACGCAGGCTGGCGGGCCATCAGCTGGGTGTGGGTGGCGATGTTCCTGTCGACGGCGCTGGCCAACGAGATTGCTTGGCGAAGCCTGAGCACCGATGACTGGGTGACCTTCAAAGTCTTCGGGATTACAGGCATTTCACTGATCTTCACCGTGATCAGTGTGCCGATCATGACACGCCACCAGATAGAAGATTAGGTCGTCACGGGCCTGACTCTGTCCAGATTTCACAGTCTTTGTCGCGAAAAAACCAGATTCGGTCGCGCTTGCCGCACATCCGGGACTTTGCATGCCGCAATGGTGGATTGTTGAAACACGTTGCCTGCGGGCAATGCGCCGGAGGACCGCATCATGTCTGACGAAGAAGAAATCATCCTGTCCGAACTGGACGACGACGAACTTGTCCAGCAGATGCATGACGATCTCTATGACGGTCTCCAAGACGAGATCCGTGAAGGGGTCAACATCCTCCTGGAGCGTGGCTGGACACCCTATGAAGTTCTGACCAAGGCGCTTGTCGAGGGCATGACCATCGTCGGGATCGATTTCCGCGATGGCATTCTTTTTGTTCCCGAGGTCCTTATGGCGGCCAACGCGATGAAGGCCGGCATGGGCATCCTGCGCCCGTTGCTGGCTGAGACCGGCGCGCCGAAGGTTGGCTCAATGGTCATCGGCACGGTCAAGGGCGACATCCACGACATTGGCAAGAACCTTGTCTCGATGATGCTCGAGGGGGCCGGCTTCGATGTTGTCGATATCGGTATCAACAACCCGGTCGAGAACTATCTTGAAGCACTCGAGGAACATAAGCCCGACATCCTCGGCATGTCGGCGTTGCTGACCACAACCATGCCCTACATGAAGGTGGTCATCGACGCATTGGTCGAGAAGGGCATTCGCGACGATTACATCGTGCTTGTCGGCGGTGCGCCGCTGAACGAGGCCTTTGCCGACTCTGTCGGTGCCGACGCCTATTGCCGCGACGCCGCTGTTGCTGTCGAGACCGCCAAGGAAATGGTGGCCGTGAAACGTGGCAAGGAAGCCGCGGCCGGCTGACCGGCGCATGGCCGGTACCACCGTATCCTGCCCGGACATGTCCATGTCCGTATCACCCGGACTGACGCTGGTGGCGTGCGGTGCGCTGGCGCGTGAACTTCTGGCCATCACCTCGCAATTTCCGGATGATGTTCTCGACATCACCTGTCTTCCTGCCTCCTGGCACAACCACCCGGAGCGGATCGTGCCGGGCCTCCGCCGCAAAGTGTCGGCGCTGCGCCGCAAGGGCCGTGATGTGGCGGTGATCTATGGTGACTGCGGAACTGGCGGCGAGATCGATGCCTATCTGCGCGAGGCTGAAGTGGAACGTATCCCCGGCCCGCATTGTTATGAAATGTTTCTTGGCGCGGCGGAATTTGATGACGAGATGGAGCGTGAGCTCGGCACCTTTTTCCTGACGGACTATATGGTTCGGCATTTCGAGAGGATCGTCATGCAGGGCATGGGGCTTCGCAAGCACCCACAGCTCCGCGACATGTATTTCGGCAATTACCGGCGTGTTCTTTATATCGCGCAGACCGAGGATGCGGTGCTGCAGGAAAAGGCGCGCGATGCGGCCGTGGAACTCGGCCTTGATTATGAATATCGCTTCACCGGCTTCGGCGGGCTGCCGGCCTGGGTGGCATCACGCATGGAAGCCGGCCGGATGCCGGCCACAGGAGACTGATATGGCGCAGCTGATTACCCTTTACTGGCGGGATATCCCGGCCCAGGTCATTGCCGAGCGGGGCCGCGGACGCCAGCGCGAACAGGCGAAGATCGAGCTTCATCGGCGTTTTGCCATCGCCATCGACGCCGCGGCGATGCGCGACGGCGCCGACTCGACCGATGACTATCTCGCCGAGTGGCGGCGCGGCGAGCCGGTGGAATGCGGCGAGGACCTCGAAGCCGAGGCGGCGGCCCGCGCCAGCACGCTCGAGGCGGACTATCCGGCGGAGCGGGTGAAGGTTCTTGTTGAGAATGGCGGGCACGAGCCAGCCTGATGACTTTCCGGCAACGGTGATGCATGTCGCAATCGGAAGATAGTGGGGCGTCGGCAAGCCATCGCGGCAAAGGCGAAATCGCCATGCTTCCGCTCACCTGAAAGCGGCGCTAGCGGACTGGCGCAGCGGCACGGCGCATCACTGAAGACATCAATATTATTTGATCGGGGTTCGACATGGCGACCAGTATCGAGACAATCCAGAACGCGGCATCCAACTGGTCGATCGAGGTGACCCCGACAGGCGCCACCAAGATCGAGAGCTTTCGTGACTGTCTTGACGCCGGCACCACGGTGAATGTGACATTCCTTCCCGGCACCGACCCGGCGGACACCATCGCCGTGTGCGAGCGCCTTCACAATGATGGCATGCGGCCGGTGCCGCATCTGGCAGCGCGCTCGCTTCGTGATGCCGACCAGCTCGACGAGCTGTTGGCCGCCTACACCTCGCGCTGCGGCGTGGAAGAAGTGCTGTGCATCGGTGGCGGCGTCGACAATCCGGTTGGCGCGTTCGATGCGACGATGCAGGTGTTGCAAGCCGGTCTGATCCAGAAGCATGGCATCCGGCATATTGGCGTGGCCGGTCATCCCGAGGGCAGCCCGGACATCAGCGATGACGAGATTGCCGAAGCGCTTGGCGCAAAGAACGAACTGGCGAAGGCCGAGGGTCTGGATCTCTATATCGAGACGCAGTTCTGCTTCGAGGCCGATATCGTCCTTGACTGGGAACGCCGCGTCCGTGCAGCAGGCAACGCCCTGCCGATCCGCATCGGCATCCCGGGGCCGGCGACCATCAAGACGCTGTTCCGCTTTGCCCAGATTTCAGGCATCGGCCCGTCGATGCGATTCATTTCGAAACAGGCGAAGAATGTCGCCAAGCTGATGACCGTGCAGTCGCCGCATCTGCTGATCGCCGGTCTCGCCGAGGGTATGGCTGCCGACGAGGCCTGCCTGATCCGGCATTTTCACTATTACCCGTTCGGGGGATTCGCGCGCACAGCCACCTATGCCGGTGCCATTGCCGGCGGCAGGATCGAGATTCTGCCAAAAGGCGGATTTGATGTGATCGACGGCTGACGGCCGCGACACCATAGGAGCAGGACCATGACCAGGACCCTTATTTCATCTGAAAAGCAGGAAATCGTTATCGGCTTTGACTCGCCGTTCTGCGTGATCGGCGAGCGGATCAACCCGACAGGGCGCAAGCTTCTCGCCGCGGAAATGGCCGAGGGCAACTATGATCGGGTGATTTCCGACGCCGTGGCCCAGGTCGAGGCTGGCGCGACCATGCTGGATGTGAACGCCGGCATTCCCATGGCCGATGAACCGGCGATCCTCGCCGAATCGATCAAGCTGGTCCAGGACACGGTTGATGTGCCGCTTGCCATCGACAGCTCGATTGTCGCCGCGCTCGAGGCCGGCCTTGCCGTCTACAAAGGCAAGCCGCTGGTCAATTCGGTGACTGGTGAGGAGGAACGGCTCGAGGTCGTGCTCCCACTGGTAAAAAAATATAACGCCGCCGTTGTCGCCATCTCGAATGACGAGACTGGCATCTCCGAGGACCCGAATGTCCGCTATGAAGTGGCGAAGAAGATCGTCGAGCGGGCCGAGGATTACGGGATTCCGCGCGAAGATGTGGTTGTCGACCCGCTGATCATGCCGGTTGGCGCGATCAACCTCGCTGGCCGTTCGGCGCTTGATCTGATCATCAGGCTTCGTACCGAGCTCAAGGTTAACACCACCTGCGGTGCTTCGAATATTTCCTTCGGCCTGCCGAACCGGCATGGGCTGAACGCCGCTTTCCTGTCGATGGCGGCGGGGGCCGGCATGACTTCGGCCATCATGAACCCGCTTCATGCCGAGGAGATGACCGGCATCATGGGGGCCAATGTGATGAACGGGCAGGACCCGGAATGCCGCCGCTGGATTCAGAAGTTCCGCGAGCCTGCGGCTGTTGGCGAAGGCGGGCGTGAGCGTCGCCAGACCCGCCGTCGCCGCAGCGCCTAGCAGCAGACAGGCAGCGCCATGGCGGAGACCGGCACCGATATCAAGATCGTCTTCACACCGTCCGGCCGGCAGGGCCGTGTTCCTGCGGGAACCACCGTGCTGCAGGCGGCACGGACGCTTGGTGTTGATATCGACTCGGTCTGTGGCGGCAGGGCGCTGTGCGGGCGTTGCCAGGTAAATGTCGGCGCTGGTGAATTCGCCAAGCATGGAATCACCTCCGGAGCTGACAGCCTGTGTGGTGTGACCGCCGTCGAAACCCGCTACGCCGAAAAAAAGGGGCTTGCCGAAGGACGCCGCCTGTCCTGCCAGTCGACACTGCAGTCGGATGTCGTCATTGATGTGCCGCCGGAAAGCCAGGTCCATAACCAGCTTGTCCGCAAGGCCGCCGATGACCGGCAGATCGAGATGGACCCGATCATCAGGCTCTGTCTGGTCGAGGTGCGCGAGCCCGACATGCACGAGCCATCCGGCGATTTCCGCCGCCTCGTCGAGGCTCTCGAGGCGCAATGGCCGGACCGGGTCAGCGGTGAGATCGGCTGCGATCTTCATATCCTGCAACAGCTTCAGCCGGTGCTTCGTGCCGGCAACTGGCAGGTGACGGTGGCGCTTCGTGACGGCCATCACATTGTCGGCATCTGGCCGGGGCTGAAGGAACAGGTTGCCGGTGTCGCCATCGATGTCGGGTCAACCACCATGTCGGCGCATCTGTGCGACATGGTCACTGGCGACGTGCTGGCCTCGACCGGCGCGATGAATCCGCAGATCCGCTTTGGCGAGGATCTGATGAGCCGGGTGTCCTATGGCATCATGAACCCTGGTGGGCATCTCGAGATGACGACGGCTGTCATTGACGGGCTGCAGAAGCTGATTTCGGGTGCTGCCGAACAGGCCGGTCTGGCGGCGGATGACGTCGTCGAGATCGTTCTTGTCGGCAACCCGGTGATGCACCATCTCCTTCTTGGTATTGACCCGGTAGAGCTTGGCGGCGCCCCCTTCGCGCTGGCTGTGGACACATCTGTCGAACTTCGCGCCTCGGAGCTTGGCCTGGAGGTGAACAGAGGCGCGCGCGTCTATGTTCTGCCGTGCATTGCCGGCCATGTCGGTGCCGACGCCGCCGGGGTGGTTCTTGCCGAAGCGCCGCAAAAGGACGCGATCAACACGCTGGTCGTCGATGTCGGCACCAATGCCGAGATTGTCGTCGGCAACAGCCAGCGGATGCTGGCGGCCTCGTCACCGACGGGCCCGGCCTTTGAAGGGGCGCAGATTTCATCCGGCCAGCGTGCCGCCCCCGGCGCGATCGAGCGGATCCGCATCGACAAGGATACGCTAGAACCGCACTTCCGCGTCATCGGTGTCGAGCAGTGGTCGAATGAAGACGGATTCGAGGCGGCGGTGAAGGCTACCGGCATCACCGGCATCTGCGGGTCTGGAATTATCGAGGTCCTGGCCGAGATGTATTTGACCGGCATTCTGACCACCGATGGTGTGATTGACGGCGCGGCGGCGGCGCGGACCCCGCGCATCGAAGAGGACGGGCGCACCTTCGCCTACCGTATCTCGGAAAATGTGGTGGTCACGCAGAATGACGTCCGCGCCATCCAGCTTGCCAAGGCGGCGCTTCACGCTGGTTTCCGCCTGCTGATGGACAAGATGGAACTGAAAAGCGTCGACCGCGTGGTCCTCGCCGGCGCCTTCGGAACGCATATCGACCCGAAATACGCGATGGTTCTGGGAATGATCCCTGATTGCGAGCTGGAGAATGTCCGGGCCGCCGGCAATTCCGCCGGCACTGGCGCGCGCATGGCGCTTCTGAACAAGGGCGCGCGGCGCGAGATCGAGGCGGTGGTCCGCGATATCGAGAAGATCGAGACCGCGGTCGAGGCCTCGTTCCAGGACCAGTTCGTGAAGGCGATGGCGATCCCGCACAAGAGCGAGCCCTATCTGAAGCTGTCTGCCGCGGTGGAGCTTCCCGAGCGGATCCTCACCCCTGACGAGGCACCGGCCATCGAAAGTGGCCGCCGACGTGGGGGACGCCGCCGCGGTGCCTAGCATCGCTATGGTGGCTGAACCCGTCTAATCGTCCGTTTTCGGGGACATTTCATCCAGCGTTGCCGCGGCGGTTTTGGCCCGCTGCCAGCTTGCGAGGCCAAGCCATGCCATGCCGCCAAGCGTCAGCACATAACAGGGCCAGATGAAGGCGGCGAAACCGCCCATGCTGAAAAAGCTGTTCATGACCGCCCTCTCATCACCGGCTACCCCGCGTGGCCTGGCGAAGCTGCAGGCTGGTAATCCGCCGTTCCGCCAGCAGCGCCTTCATCCGCAGGATCACGATCACCGCGAAATAGAGATGCATGCCGGCCAGCATCAGCAGCAGCGGCAGCAGCATCGCCTGGTCGATCGCGACACCGCCGCTGCGCAGCAGGCTGGCAGGCTGATGAAGCGTGTTCCACCAGTCGACCGAGAATTTCACGATCGGCACATTGACCAGCCCGACAAGTGCCAGAAGCGCTGCTGGACGGCTGCCCCGCTCCGGCTGGTCGAAGCCGTTGGCCAGCGCGATCACCCCGAGATAGAAGAAGAACAGGATCAGCATCGAGGTCAGGCGGGCGTCCCACACCCACCAGGCCCCCCACATCGGCTTGCCCCAGAAGGCGCCGGTGACAAGTGTCAGAAAGGCGAACATCGCGCCGGCCGGCGCCATCGCCCGCAGCGCGATGTCGGCAAGCGGATGTCGCCAGACCACATAGAATAGCCCGCATAGCCCCAGCGCGACATAGCCAAGCGTTGCGAGCCAGGCCGCCGGAACATGCACATACATGATCCGCACCGTATCACCCTGTTGGTAATCCGGCGGTGAAGCGATGAGGCCGACATAGAGCCCGGCCAGCAGCAACCCTCCGGCCAGCACTGTCAGCGGCCAGAGCAACAGGTCGGCGATCCGCATGAAACGTGTCGGGTTGGCGAGATAGTCAAACATCGCCGCTTCCTATAGCGCATTCCCGCCAGCGTGCAACCGGCGCATCACGCCGCACCATGAGCATTTTCAGCGGACAGGTAAACAAGGTCATCCGCCACTCTCCGATTCGCTCTCGGCAAGGGCTGCGGCGGCGATGAATGGCGCGATCGCCAGCAGTACGGCCAGCACCGCGCCAAGCAGCATCAGATGTGGGGTGATGAGCCGGCCAGCCTCGGGGGTAGAGGCCAACGCCCCGAAGATCAGCACCGGCATCGCTGGTGGCAGCACCAGAATCGCCATCAGCCCGCCGCCCCCGCGCGCGCCTTCGCTTAGCGCCGCGCCGATCACCCCCAGCAGGGTCAGGGCCGCGGTGCCAAGCGCCAGCGCCAGCATCATTGCCGCAAGCTGTCCCGACCCCAGATTGAGAAGAAGCGCCATCAGCGGGGTAACGGCAAGGATCGGCAGTGCCGACAACAGCCAGTGGCCGAGCGCCTTGGCCAGCGCATAGACCGGCAGCGACATCGGTGACAGTGCCACCTGGTCGACCCAGCCGCAGCGCACATCCTCGGCGAAAATGCGGGTGAAACCGGCAAGGCTTGCCAACATCGCCGCCACCCAGATGACCGGCACCGCGATGATGCGCAACTGCGCCGGGTCCGGCCCCAGTGCCAGCGGAAACAGGGTCACGATGATCAGGAAGAATCCCAACACCACCAGCATGTCGCCGCGCCCGGCCCATCCAAGCCGCAGATCGCGGCGAAGCTGCAGCGCGAACGGCGTCATGACGGCACCTCGAGGGTGAGGGTACGCGGCTTGTGGGTAACGCCAAGCGGAAGATGCGTTGCCGCCAGCACCATGCCGCCACCCTGAAGATGGCCGGAGATCAGATCATCGAGCGCAATGCTGGAGGCCGCATCCAGGCCGGCATTGGGTTCATCCAGAAGCCATAGCGCATGCGCCTGTCCCAGTGTCAGCCGTGCCAGTGCCACACGCCGCCGCTGGCCGTGGGAAAGGTTACGCACCGGCAGTTCGCCAAAGCCGCGCGCCTGCATCCGGTCGAGCGCCGCATCGATCGCGTCGTCATCATCAGCAAGACCATTGAGCCGTGCCCAGTCGCCAAGATTGCGCCGCCCGCTCAGCGCCGGCGACAGCCCGTCGGCATGGCCGATATAGAGGACCGGCACATCGCAAGTGATGCTGCTGGCGGTGCTGGGAAGCCGTCCGGCGATGGTCCGCAACAGGGTTGATTTGCCGCTGCCGTTCGGGCCGCGAAGCAGCACAACCTCGCCAGCACTCATCGTCAGCGACAGTTCTGGCTGCAGCCGCCGCCCGCCACGCGCCAACACGACATCGCACAGGCGCAGGCCTGCCGGTGCGGTGGCGAGTTCACGGGTGTTGGATGGCAGGGTGGCACTCATGCCCCTGTGTTTACAGGCTGCGGCGACAGCGGTCCAGAATTAGCCGCTGTGCGTTTGGTCACACCGTCAAGTCATGTGAGCATTTCAAACTGGAAAAAGCGGCGTCTGGCGGCTATATAGAGGGTGACCGTCGCGAGGCACTCCTCAGGCTGGCCGACCCGGGTGCCGGGTCCAGAATTTCATTGATACTGGCAGGTGCCGGCATGCGCCGTGGTGCCTGTCACGAGACGCGACGCTGCGCGCTGAGATCGGTTTATCGATGTCGGCTTGCCGATGTCAGGGTGACGCCGCCGCTGGTCCGGAGGATGGTCATCCCCATCGCCAGGTAGCGCCGCAATACAGACTTCGTGGGGGACGAGATGTCTTTGTATGACGCTTATCTGGAAGAGATCGAAAACCGCAAGACGCAGGGGCTGAACCCGAAGCCGATCGATGATGGCGCGCTGGTGGCCGAGCTGATCGCGCAGATCAGGGACGAGGGCCATGCGCACCGCGCCGCGTCACTCGATTTCCTCATCTACAACACGCTTCCCGGTACGACCAGTGCCGCCGGCGTAAAGGCCGCTTTCCTGAAAGAGGTGATCCTTGGACAGGTGCGGGTGCCCGAAATCCCGCCATCCTTTGCCTTTGAGCTGCTGTCGCACATGAAAGGCGGGCCGTCGATCGAGGTGCTTCTGGACCTCTCGCTTGGCGATGACGCCGCCATCGCCGGCGCGGCCGCCGAGGTGCTGAAGACGCAGGTCTTCCTCTATGAGGCCGACAAGGAACGGCTGAAGGGCGCGCTCGAGGCCGGCAATGCAATGGCCCGCGATATCCTGGAAAGCTATTCGGATGCGGAGTTCTTCACCCGTCTTCCCGAGATCGACGAGGAAATCAAGGTGGTCACCTATATCGCCGCCGAGGGTGATATCTCTACCGACTTGCTGTCGCCGGGCAACCAGGCGCATTCGCGCGCTGACCGCGAGCTTCACGGCAAATGCATGATTTCGGAAAAGGCGCAGCAGGAAATCAACGCGCTGAAGCTGCAGCATCCTGACAAGCAGGTGATGCTGATCGCCGAGAAAGGCACCATGGGTGTCGGCTCGTCGCGCATGTCCGGCATCAACAATGTCGCGCTCTGGACCGGCAAGCAGGCCAGCAAATATGTGCCGTTCGTCAATATCGCGCCGATCGTGGCCGGCACCAACGGCATCTCGCCGATTTTCCAGACCACCGTCGGCGTGACCGGCGGCATTGGTATCGACCTGCAGAACTGGGTGAGGAAGCTGGATGGTGATGGCAATCCGATCCTGAACAATGACGAGAACCCGATCCTCGAACAGACATATTCGGTCGAGACCGGCACTGTTCTGACGATCAACACGAAGGACAAGAAACTGCTGTCCGAGGATGGCGGTGAAGAGCATGTCGATGTCGCCTCTTCCTTCACCCCGCAGAAGCTGGAATTCATCCGCGCTGGCGGCTCCTACGCCATCGTCTTTGGCAAGATGCTGCAGACCTTCGCCTGCGAGACTCTCGGCATTCCGCTGAAATCCGCCTTCGCCCCGGCGAAGGAGGTGTCTGTCGCCGGGCAGGGCCTGACCGCGGTCGAAAAGATATTTAACGCCAATGCCGTCGGCGTCGCCCCGGGAACCATTCTGCATGCCGGGTCAGATGCGCGGGTGAGGGTCAATATCGTCGGCTCACAGGACACCACCGGTCCGATGACGGCGCAGGAACTTGAGGCGATGGCCGCCACGGTGATCTCGCCGAAGGTGGACGGTGCCTACCAGTCTGGTTGCCACACTGCGTCGGTGTGGGATTTCAAAGCCGCCGAGAACACGCCGAAGCTGATGAAGTTCATGCATGATTTCGGGCTGATCACCGGCCGCGACCCGAAGGATGAATATCATC
>JAYOST010000005.1:9757-39587 GCA_038139365.1 Alphaproteobacteria bacterium | reverse complement strand
CTGTTCGAATATCTGCCGGAAAACGCGCTTCTGATCATCGATGAAAGCCATGTCACCGTGCCGCAGATCGGGGCCATGTTCAAAGGCGACTTCGCGCGCAAGAGCACGCTGTCGGAATTCGGCTTCCGGCTGCCAAGCTGCATGGATAACCGGCCGCTGAAATTCGAGGAATGGGAAGGCTTCCGCCCGCAGACCATCTTTGTCTCGGCAACCCCTGGCACCTGGGAGATGGAGCGCACCGGCGGCGTCTTTTCCGAACAGGTGGTGCGGCCCACCGGCCTGACCGACCCGGACTGCATCGTGCGCCCGACGGAAAGCCAGGTGGATGACATCATCGCCGAATGCCGCGAGGCGGCGGCGAAGGGCCAGCGGGTGCTGATCACCACCCTGACCAAGAAGATGGCCGAGGCGCTGTCGGAATACATGTATGAGGCCGGCATCCGCGTGCGCTATCTGCATTCGGATATCGACACGCTGGAGCGGATCGAGATCATGCGCGACCTGCGGCTTGGCGTGTTCGACGTGCTGATCGGGATCAACCTTCTTCGTGAAGGGCTGGACATTCCGGAATGCGCCCTTGTCGGAATTCTCGATGCCGACAAGGAAGGCTATCTGCGCTCGAAGACCTCGCTGATCCAGACCATCGGCCGGGCGGCGCGGAATGTCGACGGACGGGTGATCCTTTACGCCGACCGGATTACCGATTCCATGCAATATGCGCTGGACGAGACAAACCGGCGGCGGGCCAAGCAGGAAGCCTGGAACGAGGCCAACGGCATCACCCCGGAATCCATCCGCAAGGATATCAATGATGTTCTGGATTCGGTCTATGAGCGCGGCGACCATGTCACCCCGCAGGCCGGCGCCAAGGAAGGCGATCTTGTCGGGCACAACTACGCCTCGGTGATCGCCGATCTGGAAAAATCGATGCAGGACGCCGCCGCCAATCTGGAATTCGAAGAGGCGGCGCGGCTTCGCGACGAGATCCGCCGGATGGAGGCGGCCGAGCTTGGCCTGAACGCCCCGGGCGTGCCGCAGGCCATTGCAGACAAGTTCAATTCCGGACGGCAAGGCAGCAGATCCGGTGGCGGCAAATCCGCGGGCCCGTCCGAGGCGCGTTTCCCCGCCGGCACCCCCGGCAGCAGCCCACGCAAACGCCCCAGACGGCGGTAAGGCACGGCAGTTTCGGCAGATTTGGCGCGGCTTCGCCAAGGCTGCCATTTGAATTCATTTGATTCTTTCGGATAGTGGCTTTTGCTGGTCCAAAAGTATGAAACAAGCCACCATTGCGGGTTGACAGTCGGCCTGCCCAAACCCCGAATCGGAGTCTGTTTTACACAACGTAACATTGTCGCCACATTCTACGAAACCAGCCGGGATTTTGCTTGTCAAATCAGCTAACTACACATTTGTCTAAAGTTTAACTCATTGTTTTCATTGAACTCATCAAGCATTGCTCAAAATGTCATCAAAATGCAAAAATTCCCATAAAAACAGCGGGCAAGCCAGCTGGCTTGGCATTCATCCACATAGTTATCCACAGGTTTGCGGGATGATTTTTCCAGCAGATTCACACTCTTTTCAGAGGGTGTGGCAAAAGACTGGGATCGGCAGGGTCGCACCCTCTACCAAGCTGGCGCGAGGACGGCTAGATTGACGCATGATGAGCGATGAAACCATCAAGACGGACGACGGCACCATGGCCGGTACCGGCGGTGCCAAGGGACCACCGGACCTTGGCCGCGGGCTGGCCTATCTGAAGGCCGAGGTGAAAAAGCTGACCGGCGATCCGGGGGTCTACCGCATGCTGAACGGGGCCGGTGACGCGCTCTATGTCGGCAAGGCGCGCAACCTGGCCCGGCGGGTCACCAGCTACACCCAGCCGAACCGGCTGTCGAACCGCCTGATGCGCATGGTCAGCGAGACCGAGACACTCGAGGTCATCGTCACCCGCTCGGAAATCGAGGCGCTGCTACTGGAATCCAACCTGATCAAGAAGCTGAAGCCGCGCTACAACATCCTTCTGCGGGATGACAAAAGCCTGCCACAGATCCTGATCACCGCCGACCATGAGTTCGGCCAACTGACCAAGCATCGGGGCCGGAAGACCCGCAAGGGCGATTATTTCGGCCCGTTCGCTTCGGCCGGCGCGGTGAACCGGACGGTGGCCGATCTGGCGCGGGCCTTTCTGCTGCGGACCTGTTCGGATTCGGTGTTCGGGGCGCGCACCCGGCCTTGCCTTCAGTACCAGATCAAGCGCTGCAGCGGTCCCTGTGTCGGGCTGGTCAGCGCCGCCGAATATACTGGCCAGCTTGATCAGGCGCGGCGCTTCCTGTCGGGGGAGTCAGCGGCGATCCAGCGTGACTATGCGGTGCGCATGCATGAGGCCGCGGACAAGCTTGAATTCGAGACAGCCGCTATCTGGCGCAACCGCATCCGCGCGCTCAGCGGCATCCAGGCCAGCCAGGATATCAATGTGCCGAACCTGAAAGATGCCGATATCATCGCCGTGGCGCGAAGCGGCGAACGGTCCTGCATCCAGGCCTTCTTCATCCGCGGCGGGTCAAACTATGGCAACCGGTCCTACTTCCTCAGCCACAATACCGACACCTCGGACGCCGCCGTGCTGACTGCCTTCATTGGCCAGTTTTATGATGACAAGGACCCCCCGGCGGAAATTCTCGTATCTGTCGAACCCGAGGAGCGGGAACTTCTTGCCGAGGCACTTGCCGCGCGTGCCGGACATGCCGTGAAAATCAGCCACCCGCAACGCGGTGCCCGCACCAAGCTGACAGGCATGGCGCTTCACAATGCCGAAGAGGCGCTGGCCCGCCATCTTGCCGATACCGGGTCGCAGCGCCGGCTCCTCACCGAGCTTGCCGAGTTGTTCGAGCTTGACGGGCCGCCTGACAGGATTGAGGTCTATGACAATTCACACATCCAGGGACGGCATGCTGTCGGCGGCATGATCGTTGCCGGACCGGACGGTTTTAACAAGGCAGCCTATCGCAAGTTCAACATCCGTGATGAAGGTACGCACGCTGTCACCCAGGGCGATGATTTCGCGATGATGCGTCAGGTCATCCACCGCCGCTTCGAACGGGCGCTGAAAGAGGATCCCGACCGCACCGGTGACAGCTGGCCCGACCTGTTGCTGATTGACGGTGGCAAGGGTCAGCTCAGCTCGGTGGCAGAGGTGATGGATGATCTCGGTGTCGGCGATATCGCCATCGTTGCCATTTCCAAAGGGCCGGACCGCAATGCCGGCCGCGAGCAGTTTCATATGCGTGGTCGCGACAGCTTCACCCTGCCGCCCCAGGCCTCGGCGATGCATTTCCTGCAACGGCTTCGTGACGAGGCGCACCGCTATGCGATTGGCACACACCGCGCGAAACGCCAGAAAAGCGAGCTGACCAGCCCGCTTGACGGGGTGCCGGGGATCGGGCCGAAGCGAAAGAAGGCCCTGCTGGCGCATTTTGGATCAGCGCGCGCCGTCTCGGCTGCCGGGCTGGCCGACCTGGAAGCTGTCGACGGCATCTCAAAGACCGTGGCAAAACAGCTCTATGACTGGTTTTATAGTGGGCATTCGTAATGCAATACGCCATCATTCGCCTGATCATTGAGGCGGTCATTCCGGGGGAGACTGCATGTCGGTTAACATCATGCTGAAATCGGTGCCGAACGTGATGACGGTGTTGCGGCTTGCTGCGGCGCCGCTGGTCGCCATGCTGATCTGGGCCGACGACATCGAGCGCGGTTATGTACCGGCGCTGATCCTCTTCATCATCGCCAGCGCATCCGATTTCTTCGATGGCTGGATGGCGCGGCGTCTGCGAATCGTCTCGAAGTTCGGC
This sequence comes from Alphaproteobacteria bacterium, assembly GCA_038139365.1. Taxonomy (GTDB): domain Bacteria; phylum Pseudomonadota; class Alphaproteobacteria; order Puniceispirillales; family Puniceispirillaceae; genus UBA8309. The sequence goes on along the minus strand of JAYOST010000005.1, from coordinate 35,733 downwards.
ACCATGCTCGACCCGATTGCCGACAAGGTTCTGATCGGCGTCTGTCTTCTGGCGCTGGCGAAGGTGACGAATGATGGATGGCTGTTCTTTATCCCGGCGCTGGTCATCATGAGCCGCGAATTCTTCGTCTCCGGCCTTCGTGAATTCATGGCCGGACGCAGCGTGTTGATCCCGGTATCCACCCTGGCGAAATGGAAGACGACACTGCAGCTTGTCGCCATCGGCCTGCTCATAGCGGCACCGGTGTTCCCGTCACTCGCCTTCGTCAACAGCGCCGGTCTGGTGGTGCTGTGGGTGGCGGCGCTGATCACGGCGCAGACCGGCATCCACTATTTCCGCGGGACACTTGATCATGTCTGAGCGGATTACGCCCGAAATGGTAAACAGGCTGGACGCGGCGCGGGCGCGTCACGGATTTGTCATGGGTCTGGCGGGCTGGTCGGGAAGCGGCAAGACAACTCTGGCGGAAAAACTGATCGCGGCGCTGACAGCGCGCGGACTCGACATCGCCACCATCAAACATGCGCATCACATGTTTGATGCCGACACTCCCGGCAAAGACAGCCACCGGCACCGCACCGCCGGGTCGCGCCAGGTGATTGTGTCATCAAGAATCCGCTCGGTGCTGTTTACCGAGAACCGCGACCACGGTGAGGCCAGGCTCGAGGATCTCCTTGATGCGCTTGTGCCGGCCGACATTGTCATCATCGAGGGTTACAAGCGTGAGCCGGTCCCGAAGATAGAGGTCTTCCGGTCCGAAACCGGAAAGCCGGCGCTGTTCCCCGAAGATGACCGGATCATCGCGGTGGCGACAGATGACCCGTCATCCCTGCCGGCGACGACTCTCCCCCTTCTCGACCTGAATAATATCGATGCCATCACCGCGCATATATGCGTGCTTGCCGGCCGTGATGATCTCGCGGCGGCGTCATGAGCGATAGCGCCCGCCTCTATCGCGGAAGCCTGGCACCTGATGAGGCGGTGGCGCGGCTGAACGCGTCGGTGCGACCGGTGAACGCCACCGAAACCGTCGATCTGGCCACAGCTGGCGGGCGCTATCTTGCTGCCGATCTTGTTGCCGGCCATGACCTTCCGGCCACCAACAACGCCGCCGTCGATGGCTACGCCGTCGATGCCGGATTCCTCGCCGCCACCCCCGGGCATGAATTTCCGATAATCGGGCGCGCCGCCGCCGGCCATCCCTTTGCCGGGCGGGCCGCTGCGGGCGAAGCGGTGCGCACCTTTACTGGCGCGGTCATGCCGGATGGCACCGATGCTGTGGCGATGCATGAATTCTGCGACCTTGCAGCGGATGGCACGCATGTCACCATCGGATCAAAACTCACGCCCGGGGCGAACAACAGACCAGCCGGCGAGAACATTCGCAAGGGCGAGACCATCATCGCCGCCGGCACCAGGCTCGACGCTGCCGATCTCGGCATTGCTGCGGCCAGCGGCATCGCCAGACTCAAGGTCCAGCGGCGGCTGAAAGTCGCTCTGGTGTCCATGGGGGACGAGCTTGTCACCGCTGGCGAGGTGCCGGCACATGGCCAGCTCCCTGACTCCAATCGCCCGATGCTGGCGGACATGCTTCGCGGCGATGGTCACGAGGTGGAGGATTTCGGCATCATCGCCGATGACGAGGCCGCGCTTACATCCTGTTTCGCGGCGGCACTGTCCAGCTGTGACGCGGTTCTGTCATCCGGTGGAGCCTCGGATGGCGATGAGGATCACACCCAGCTGGCGATGCGCAACAACGGGGTCGAGCCGGCCTTCTGGCGGCTGTCGATCAAGCCCGGGCGACCAATGTCGGCGGGGGTCATGGACGGCAGACCGGTGATGTGTCTTCCCGGCAATCCGGTGGCCGCCTTTGTCTGCTACCGGCTGGCGGCGGCCCCGGTCCTGAGGCGGATGGCCGGAGGTGCCGAACGGCCGGCACTGAAGCTTCGCGTCCGCAGTGGTTTCGCGCATCGCAAGTCAGCCGGACGCGCCGAGTATCTTCGCGTGCGGATCGTCGCCGGCACCGATGGCGAGCCGGAGATGGTTCTTCATGGCCGCAAGGGAGCCGGCGTCCTTTCGTCGCTGACCGGCGCCGATGGGCTGATCGAGATTCCGGTTGATAATGAGGGCGTCGCTGTCGGAGACTATTTTCCATTCATTCCGTTCAGGGAGACCGGATTGTGACGAGCACAACCGAAACCAGGGCCAATCTGTCGGTCCGCTACTTCGCCTGGATGCGCGAGCATACCGGCACTGACATGGAGACCATCACATTGCCGGCCGGGGTCGTGAATGTCGGCGATCTGGTGCCACATCTGACGGCAATGTCGGACGGGCACGCGCTCGCGCTGAAAAACATGAAGGCGGTGCGCGTTGCGGTGAACCGCGCCTATGGCGATCTCGACACCCCGGTGTCTGCCGGCGACGAGGTGGCTTTCTTCCCACCGGTGACCGGGGGCTGAGAGATGTCTGTCCGCGTCCAGACCGAGGATTTCGATGTCGGGGTTGAAAGCCGCGCCCTGCAGGCCGAGACCGTTGGCGGCATCGCGCTGTTTGTCGGCACCGTTCGCGGGCTGAGCAGCGACGATGGTGTTACGGCGATGACGCTCGAACACTTCCCGGGGATGACCGAAAGCGAGCTTGAGCGGATCGAGGCTGAGGCCCGGCAGCGGTGGCCGCTTGAGGATGTGACGATTATCCATCGCGTTGGCAGGTTGCTTCCCGGCGAACAGATCGTGATGGTCGCGGCCGCGTCCGCACACCGTCAGGCGGCCTTTGACGCCGCGCAGTTCATCATGGATTTTCTGAAGACCGACGCGCCCTTCTGGAAGGCCGAGGAACGCGACGGCAAAACAAACTGGGTCGAGGCAAAGGACAGCGATGACGCCGCCCGCGCCCGCTGGAACGGCTAGTCAGACCGAGATGCGACCGCGCACAAGATCCTCATAGCCATCGACGAGCTGGCGGCTGACCTCTGCCGGGGTGAAGCTGTAATCCCCGATCTTCGAGACAGGCGTCACCTCGGCGGCCGTGCCGGTGAGGAAACATTCGGTCATCTCCGACAGATCATCGAGCGTCATATGGCGCTGCACCACCTTCATCTGCAACGATTCGGCGAGCTGGATCACCGTGCGACGGGTAATGCCGTCGAGGAAACAATCAGCGATCGGTGTATGGATCGTGCCTTCCTTGTCGACAAAGAAGATGTTGGCGCCGGTCGCCTCGGCGATGTAGCCACGATAATCAAGCATCAGCGCGTCGGTGAATCCCTTTTTCTCGGCAGCGTGCTTTGACAGGGTGCAGATCATGTAAAGGCCGGCAGCCTTGGCATGAACCGGCGCCGATTCGGGTGACGGACGCTTCCAGTCGGAAATATCGAGGGTGATGCCCTGCATCTTCGTTTCCGGGTCGAAATAGCTTGGCCATTCCCAGGCAGCGATCGCCACATGCGTCTTGGTGTTCTGCGCCGACACCGCCATCATCTCGGACCCGCGCCAGCAGAACGCCCGTACATAGCCGTCCGAGATGCCGTTCGCCTCGATCACCGCCATCTTCGCGGCATCAACCTCGTCATCGCTCAGTGGAATATCGAAATCCATGATCTTGCAGGAATTTCTGAGCCTCTGGGTATGCTCACGGCCCTTGAAGATGTTGCCGGAATAGACCCGCTCTCCCTCGAAGACGAGGCTGGCATAATGAAGCCCGTGGCTTAGCGTGTGGGTCTTTGCATCGCGCCAGGGTAGCATCTCGCCATTCAACCAGATACTGCCGTCACGATCATCAAATGGGATCAGCGCCATATTCCTACCTCCGGCGGCGCCGCCCTGTTGCGCCGCGTGCTATTTGATTGATATTTAGTTCCAATCCGGACGTATCCTGCGTATGATTCGACACGCTAACCCCTTCTGGAATTTTGGTCAACATGGCTGACATAAAACCCATCGGCAAGGCGCTGTTCCTGCGGGAAGAGGAACTACGCCGCGGCATCGAAATGATGTTCTTCGCCTATCGTGATTTCACCGGCGAGGCCGATTCCCTTCTTGCCGAGCAGAATATGGGGCGGGCCCATCATCGCGCCATCTATTTCATCGGGCGCAACCCCGGCATCACGGTTACCGAGCTGCTGGCCATTCTGAACATCACCAAACAGAGCCTGTCACGTGTCCTGTCAGCGCTGGTGGAAACAGGTCACGTTGTCCAGCACACCGGCCCTGAGGACCGGCGGCAGCGGCTTCTCTATCTGACCGAGACAGGCATCTCGCTGGAAGCGCGATTGACTGAGGTGCAGGGGCGCCGTTTCGCCAAGGCGTATCGCGAGGCTGGGATGAGCGCGGTCGAAGGCTTTCAACGGGTTCTCCAGGGTCTGCTTGACGACAGAACCCGCGAGCAGGTCGAAGAGCTTGGCGAGGCGCGTGACACGTCACGCCAGTCCAGCGATAGCGGATGATCGGACAGGCATGATCATATGAAGGGTGGCCCCGACAAAAGCTTTCAGCACATCCTCGTCATCGATGACGATGAAAGACTGCGCCTGCTGCTGCGCCGGTTCCTCGAGGAAAGCGATTTTCGTGTCACGGATGTCGGGTCCGCCGCCGATGCCCGCCGGATGCTTGAGGGCATTATCTTCGACCTGATCATCGTGGATATCATGATGCCGGGGGAAACAGGGCTGGAGTTCCTGGAGGATATTCGCAAGGACAACAGGGTGCCGGCCCTGTTCCTGACCGCGATGGCGGAGACCGAGCACCGCATCGCCGGGCTGGAAAGTGGGGCTGATGACTATATGTCGAAGCCTTTCGAGCCGCGCGAGCTTGTGCTGCGTATCCGCTCGATCCTGGCGCGCGCAGCGACGCGCCCGGGCAAAACCGACAACGGCATCAGTTTTGGTCCCTATAGTTTTGACCACAATACCGGCATCCTGATGCACAGCAGCGGGCGCATTCATATCACCACCGCCGAGCAGAAACTTCTCGCCAGTTTTGCAGCGGCCCCCGACACCGTGCTGTCGCGCGATGACATCGCCGCCGCCATGGACAGCAGCATGCGTGGCCGGTCGATCGATGTCGCGGTGGCACGGCTTCGTGCCAAGATCGAACCTGATCCGCGTTACCCGGTCTATCTCCAGACCGTGCGCAACAAGGGCTGGCTTCTTCGAACAGACGGACCTGCCGGGGGCACGAATGCAGCTTCGTAACTATCTTCCCAAGACCCTGTTCGGGCGGATGTTGTCGATCATCATGGTGCCGATGATCCTTGTGCAGCTGATCACCATCTTCATCTTCTATGAGCGACACTGGGATACCGTGACCCGTCACATGGCAAGCCAGCTTGCCGCCGATATCGGCCTGCTTGCTGACAGGCTTGGCAGCGCACCGGACAAGGCGACCGTCGAGGTGATCCAGGCAACCGGCTGGCAGTATTTCACCTTTCCGATCCAGCACTATCCCGACGCCGATTTCGTGGGGCAGAACAGCACCCCGCCGGCCAGCTTTGCCGAGCAGATGCTGCGCCGCGAACTTGGCAAGAGGTTACAGCAACCCTGGCATCTGGACACCGGGTCCGACCCCAACCTGATCTATATCGACTTGCAGCTTGAGGAAGGAATCCTGCGGATCTATGCCAGCCGCAAGCGGATCTTCTCATCGACAGGCTGGACCTTCTTTGGCTGGACGCTGGGATCTTCGATCCTGTTGTTCGCCATTGCCCTGATGTTCATGCGCGGCCAGGTGCAGCCAATCCTGCGCCTTGCCAATGCCGCGCGGGCACTGGGGTTGGGAAGACAGGCCCCGGATTACCGGCTCGAGGGGGCACGCGAGGTCCGCCTCGCCGGGCGTGCCTTTCAGGCGATGCGGCACCGGATCATGCGCCAGCTGAACGAGCGCACCGAGATGCTTGCCGGTGTCAGCCATGACCTTCGCACACCATTGACCCGCATTCGCCTGCAGCTGGCGCTGATGGGCGAGACCGAGGATGCCAAGGCCATTCGCGCCGACCTTGCCGAAATGGAGGGCATGATCGATGCCTATCTGAGCTTTGCCGCCGGCGAGGGTGAGGAGCCTCCAGAAGACACCGACGTTGCAAATATGCTGGACCGGCTGACAACACAGGCGCGCAACGCGCATGCCTTTGACATCAGCTTCACTCCGCCTTCCACGCCGCTTCCGGTATTCCCGTTGCGGCGCAAGGCCATCCGGCGCGCGTTTGAAAATCTGATCTCGAACGCTCTGGCCTATTCCAGCAAGGCCGAAATCACGGTCCGTTATCGCAATGACGAGGTGACAGTGTTTTTCGATGACAATGGTGCCGGCATTCCAGTGGAGCGGCGTGACGACGCTCTCCGGCCCTTTGTTCGCCTGGAGACGTCACGCAACAGACAGACCGGAGGCACCGGCCTTGGGCTGTCGATCACAAGCGATATTGTGCTGGGCCATGGCGGCGAACTCGCACTTGACGACTCACCGCTTGGCGGGCTGCGCGTGATTATCAAGCTGCCGGTCTAGACCCGGCCGGCCGTCAGTGCATGCGGCTGCCGTCGGGGGCCTCGCTGTCGGGAGAAACCAGGACCACTTCGCCGCGGTCATTGGCGACGCCTAGGGTCAGAACTTCCGACATGAACGGGCCAATCTGGCGTGGCGGGAAATTAACCACCGCCATCACCTTCTTGCCAAGCAGCGACTGCGGGTCATAAAGCTCGGTGATCTGCGCTGAGGATTTCTTCGTTCCTATCTCTGGCCCGAAATCGATCACAAGCTTGATCGCCGGCTTTCGTGCCTCAGGAAACGGCGCAGCATCAACCACGGTACCGCAGCGGATATCAATCTTCATGAAATCGTCGAAGCTTGCCACCGCGCCGGCTGGTGCATCATCACTCATCGCGACACTCCTTCTGAGATATCTGGCCCTGAAGCATATGGGTCTGTAAACAGCAGCTATGACCCATGCGCGCTACTGATAGCGGCCACCCGGGCCGTTTTCGACCGCGCCATCAAAGCCCTGATCGTCACCCATGCCGTATCCGGCGTCTTCTGCGACACCACTACGAAGAACACGGAGTGTGCGCCCCCATTCCTCGGCAGTGGCAAGGCGCTTGTCGATTTCCTTCAGCGTCAGAGACAGATCAGGTGTTTCGTCGGTCCGCCACACCCGCGCCACCACCATGGCAACCCCGGCGACTCCGCGCACCCGCGCCTCGCCGGCCAGCCCGGTGAGATCATCTCCGGCCATCCGCAGCAGCATCCGCATGGCCTGTACCAGCGAGTCGATGAGCCTCAGCCCCAGCGCCGGATTGCGACGCGCCGCCGCCTCCAGCTGTGTCATCTGCGCCCTGTGAGGCGCATAGACCTCGAACCTGTGCATCAGCGCTTCCATGATCTTGTCACGGATCGTCACATCACCGGCATCCTCGATATCGGCAAGGCTTTCCAGCACCGCCTGACGATCAAGTCTGGCAAGCTGATGCAGGATCAGCGCCGTGATGCTGCCGGCGACGGCGCGGGCGGCAGACGGTGGCAGACCAGCCGTGGCGGCGATATCATCAATATGAAGAGCGCGCGGGGACAATTCGGCAAGTTGCGACCAGGCTGCGTCTGCAAGCCTGTCCATCATGGCTGTCGGTGTGTCGGCGGCGGTCATGGCGCAACGGCCTCCCTTCGCTTTCTGTCTCATGGTTTCAGATGGGGTGACGCGCCGTCCTGGTCAAGTTGGCGCGAGCCACGAAGCACTCTTCAGCCGCCAAGTTCGACCGAACGGTCGCGCGCCGCCCTGATGGCGCGGTCAAGAAGCTGGCCCATCCCATCATCGGCCATCAGCACGGCAAGCGCCGCGGCAGTGGTGCCACCCTTGCTGGTGACATTGACGCGGAGCTGTGATGGCGGCTCGTCCGATTCGGCGATCAGCGCGCCGGCACCAGCCACCGTTGCCTCGGCAAGCTGCTTGGCCAATGTCTCGGGAAGGCCAGCCTTGATGCCGGCCGCGGTCATCACCTCGGCCAACAGGAACACATAGGCCGGTCCGGAGCCTGATACCGCGGTCACCGCGTCCATCAGCGATTCATCCTCGAGGATCACCACCGCGCCAATCGCCGCCAGCAACTGGCTGGCCAGCGCTGTCACCGTCTGCGGGGCGTTACCGCCATAGAGTGCCGTCACACCCTTGCCAATGGCCGCCGGCGTATTCGGCATCGAACGCAACACCATGGCCGTCTCGCCAAGCCTGGCACGGAACCAGTCGGTCGACAGGCCGGCCGCAATCGACAGATAGGCGCTGTCGGCACCGGCGAGCGCGCCAAGATCGGCAATCGCCTCATCCATCATCTGCGGCTTCACCGCCAGCACGATCATCGTCGCGGCGCGGCCCTCGGCGGCAGCCTCAGCCACTGTCCTGTAGAGACGGACACCGGAATGGCCAGCTGTCCATTCGAGATGCTCATGCACCGGCTCGACAATGGCGAATTCGGCATCAAGATGGCTGTCGGCAAGCCAGCCGTGAAGCATCGCGCTGCCCATCTTGCCGCAGCCAATCAGAGTGATCAGTGATTTCATGTTCCCCGTAGGCGTGCGCAGAAAGGCGCTACGCCTCCCCTTCCGTGATCATCATCACCGCGGTCGCGGCATCACCAGCATTCAGCGCTCCGCTGGCAACCTGATAAATGGCCGGATAGACCTGCTCGCACTCGCCAAGCATGATATCGACGACATCTTCGACCTGCTCCGGCGTCGCGCCACCAGCCCCGCGCAGCGCCAGCGTGTGACGAAGCTCGAGTTCACAGGTCGCCATATCCAGTGCGAGATGCCCGATATAAAGCTGCTGATTGAGAAGCGCCGCCAGCATTGCCAGCTCGGCAAGCCGGGCGCGATCAGCGCGGACATCGATGCGGCAGACCACCTGCATCGTCTCCTCGCCATCCTGCCAGGACACCGCAAGCTGATAGTCGCTCCAGCGTCCGGGAATTTCCGCCAGGACGGCGTCCTGCTCCTGTTTCTGGACAAGCCAGTCCTGCCGTACCACGAAGCGCGTCACCAGATCGATCGGGTGCGCGAGGACGAGGTCGATGGAGGCTTGGGTCGGTGCCATGAATGAGGTGTTCCCGGGCTGAGATGCGTGGCCGCTCGCCACATCACCAAAATGCCGTATCCGCCAAAGCCTTTCAACACAATATTTTGTGGTTGGGACACCCCTGAACCACATCAACTTGTGGATAACTTTGTGAAATCGCGCGTAAACAAAGGCTTCACCGGCACTGTTCGCCAGCGGGTGTAACGCGGTTTTCTGACAGGGGTCACACCAGGGGGTCACACCAGGGGGTCACACCAGGGGGTCACACCACCGGCACCGGGCCTGTGGCGCGCGCTGGTGTCAGGATTTGGAAGCGGGTTTTGAGCGCGTCCTGGCCGGCTTGCCGGCGGATGTCTTCGTCGCCTTTTTCGCCGCTGGTTTCGCGGCGGGCGGGGCAGACATGGCGGCAAGCTGGGATTCCAGTACTGCCAACCGCGCCGCCAGCGCCTCGTGACGGGTACGCAGCGCGTCAAACTCCTCACGGGTGACAAGGCCACGGCTGTTCAGGCTGCGTTCGGTGCGCTGCTTGACGATATTATCGACTTCCTCGCGAAGACCGCCGAGCGCGCTGGCCGCGCCATTGGCCATCTGCGCCATGTCAGAAATGAAACGTGAACGGCCTCGCATGGGTCAGTCTCCGTTGTTGCCCTGCTTCTTATCTATGGCATCTTGTCAGCGTTTCCAATACCAAGCTCGTCAGGAATGCGATAGGGTGCCCCTTGCGGCACAGCATCGCCACCCGAACACGACAACGGACGCAGCATGACCGGCCCCATCATCCTTCCCGAGTTCGATCCCTTCCTGATCAATTTCGGAGGGTTTGGCATTCGCTGGTACGCTCTGGCCTATATCGGCGGCCTGCTTCTGGGGTACTGGATCCTGCGGCGCGAGGCAACGCGCCCTGGCGCGCCGCTGACACCGCTGGCCATCGACAGCCTTCTGAACCATGTCCTTCTTGGCGTCATCCTTGGTGGACGGCTTGGATATGTGCTGTTTTACAACCCGGCGTTCTTCCTTGCCAATCCGGTGGAGATCATCAAGGTCTGGCATGGCGGCATGGCCTTTCATGGTGGACTTCTCGGAGTCGCCCTCGCCATGTGGGTCTTCGCGCGCAAGCAGCACATCCACGTCCTTCATGTCAGCGACAGGGTGGCAATGGTGGTCCCGATCGGGCTGTTCCTGGGGCGGCTGTCGAATTTCATCAATGGCGAATTGCAGGGGCGTATCAGCGATGCGCCCTGGGCCATGGTGTTCGCAAATGGGGATGGTCTGCCGCGCCATCCGAGCCAGCTCTATGAAGCTGGGCTCGAGGGGCTGGTGCTCGGCGCGGTGATGCTGGTCGGGGCGCGGCGCGGCTGGCTGCGTCTTCGCGGGCGGCTGACAGCTTTGCTTCTGCTTGGCTATGGGCTGGCGCGCTTTGCTGTCGAATATGTCCGCGAGCCCGACCCGCAGCTCGGCCTGTTGCTGGGAACCGGCACGATGGGTCAGCTGTTGTCCCTGCCGATGATCGCGGCAGGCCTCTATCTGATCTGGCGGCGTCCGGCATGAATGCCCCGTCACGGCAGAGCCTTGGAGAGGCGTTGACACATCGTATCAGAACCGACGGTCCGATCGGCGTCGATGACTATATGGCGGCCTGCCTCGGCACCGCTGGCACCGGATATTATCAGCTTCGCGACCCGTTCGGTGCCGCTGGAGATTTCATCACCGCACCAGAGATTTCCGGCCTGTTCGGTGAGATTTGCGGGCTGTATCTGGCACATATGTTCGAGCTGTCGTCAATGCCGGCCGACGCCTCGGTAATCGAGCTTGGTCCCGGACGCGGCACATTGATGCGCGATATGCGCCATGTCTGGTCACGGGTGATGCCGCCACTTGCCGCGGCCCCAGTCAGGATGCTGGAGACGAGTCCGGCTCTGCGCAAGACACAGGCTGACCTTCTCGCAGATGCAGCGGATATCGCCTGGCATGATGATGTCGCCGCGCTCCTCGAAGGCACCGGTGGACCGGTCTTCGGCATTGCCAATGAATTCTTCGACGCGCTTCCGGTGACACAGCTCGTCTGGCGGGCCGGCGGCTGGCGCCAGCGGCTTGTCGGGATCGAGGATGACCGCCTTGCCTTCACCGTTGGCGAAGGTTTTGGCACGGATGATCCGGCTCTACCGGAGAATCCACAGGACGGCATGGTGGCCGAGCTCTGCCCACAGGCGGGCATGGTGATGACGCACCTGGCCAGCGCGGTGGCGCGCCGGGGCGGCGCAGTGCTGGTGATCGACTATGGCCGTGACGGCAACCCGGGTGACAGCCTGCAGGCGGTGGCGGCACATCAGCCTGTCGACATCTTCACCGAACCCGGAACGGCGGACCTGTCGCACTGGGTCGATTTCGCGGCGCTGTCCCGCGCCGCCAGCGATGCCGGTGCCAGGCTTGTCGGACCGGTGCCGCAGGGCCGTTTCCTGATGCGAATCGGTCTTGCCGCGCGTGCAGAACAGGCCGCCGCGCTCGCTGAACCGGAAGACCGGCGCGCGCTTCTGGCGGCGGTCGACAGGCTGACCAGCCCAGCGCAGATGGGCGAGGTGTTCAAGGTGGCGCTGCTGGTACCGGGCGGCACCGGCCGTCCCCCGGGGTTCGAGACGGAGCCGGCATGACACGTTTCACCTATACCGGCACAGCTGTGCCACACCTTCATCATGCCGCAACCGCAGCGCGCGCCAGACACGGTTTCTTCGGCACCGCCGGCGGGGTGAGCAGTGGCGTCTATACCAGCCTGAATTGTGGCTTCGGGTCACAGGACGACCCGGCATTGGTGGCAAGGAACCGGGACCTTGTCCGCACCGAAATGGGTGTGGCACCAGGCCGGATGGCAGCTGTCTTTCAGGTCCATGGGCGCGCGGCGGTGAACGCCGATGATCTGTTTGACGATGCCGGCATGCTTGTGGATCGTGCCAGTCTGCCGCGCGCTGACGGGATGGTCACAACCACCCCGGGGCTGGGGCTGACCATCCTCACAGCTGACTGCCTGCCGCTGTTGCTTGTTGATGACAAGGGCCATGTCGCCGGCGCCTGCCACGCCGGTTGGCGCGGGGCCGCCGCCGGCATTGTCGGCGCGACAGTGGCGCTGATGCGCGATCACGGGGCAGGCCGAATCACCGCGCTGATCGGCCCGACCATCCAGCAGCCAAGCTATCAGGTTGGCGCCGAGATGCGCACCGAATTGCTCGACAGTGTCACCCCGGCAATCCGCGATCTGGCGGCACAATGTTTCCACACCGACGGCGCGCACCATTACAGGTTCGATCTTCCTGGGTTGGTGGCCCACCAGCTTGCCGCCAATGATGTGTCAGAAGTCCTGGATTGCGGTGTCGATACATACCAGAATCGTAGCCACCGCGAAGACATCATCCGCGCGCCGGGCCACGGATCAGGCACCAGGCCAGAGGCCGGTTCCGTCCCCGATTCTGGCTCCGATTCTGGCGAATATTTCTCGCACAGGCGCGCCACCCATGCCGGCGATCCTGATTGTGGGCGGCAAATTGCCGTGATCACTCTTGCTGATTGAACCCCGACACAGCGTTAAAACAGGAACCGAAGAACATGCCGCATCTCTATATTTTCTTGGGGCTTCTCTTTCTGGGACTGCTGGCAAGCTGCTTCATGTGATGAGCATCGTCTGGCCAAAAAAGTTACGAAACGGTTACAATATCCCTGTTAACATCTTGCCGACCCGATGGCTGGTTGCTATCAACATCCCTCGCGGAGTGCGGCGTCAAGTCTGCGATCACTGGGCCAACCATTGAGTCTCATCACCAGATGAAAATTCTCTCCTGCAACAGCAATCGTCCCCTTGCCGAGGCGATAGCTGCTTATCTCGATGTCCCCCTGACAAAAGCCGATGTAAGGCGTTTCGCCGACATGGAAGTGTTTGTCGAGATCGGTGAAAATGTGCGCGGCGAGGACGTCTTTGTCATCCAGTCGACCTGTTTCCCGGCCAACGACAATGTGATGGAACTGCTGGTCGCGCTGGACGCGCTGCGCCGCGGGTCGGCACGCCGCGTCACCGCTGTTCTTCCCTATTACGGCTATGCCCGCCAGGATCGCAAATCGGGACCGCGCACGCCAATCTCTGCCAAGCTTCTGGCCAACCTGATCACCTCGGCCGGTGCCGACCGGGTGCTGACCATCGACCTTCATGCCGGGCAGATCCAGGGTTTCTTCGATATCCCGACGGATAATCTGTTCGCCGCGCCGGTCTTTATCGATGATATCCGCAGCCGCTATGACGTGGCCGATCTGATGATCGTCTCGCCGGATGTAGGTGGTGTGGTTCGCGCCCGTTCGCTGGCAAGACGGCTTGACGCCGATCTGGCGATTATCGACAAACGTCGCCCAACAGCCGGTGTTTCAGAGGTGATGAACATCATCGGCGAAGTCCAGAACCGCCATTGCATCATGGTCGATGACATCGTCGATTCGGGCGGTACCCTGTGCAACGCTGCCGCGGCATTGATCGATGCCGGCGCCATCAGCGTAGACGCCTACGTCACGCATGGTGTGCTGTCCGGCGGCGCTGTCAGCCGCGTTGCTTCCTCGCCGCTGAACTCGCTGGTCACCACTGACTCGATTCCAGCGACAGAGGCCGTGCGCGTGGCCCGCAATGTCCGCCATCTGTCAGTCGCGCCGCTTCTTGGCGAGGCGATCCGGCGGATCAACGAGGAGCGTTCGGTCTCGACGCTGTTCTAGTCCGCGACACCAACGCCGTCATCCCCCGTTTTCCCTTGAGTTTTCGGTGTAGTGCGCCTATACCACGCGCTGCTGTGCACCCCTGGAGGCACAGCCATTTGCAAGCAAGGAGCAATGCAATGTCTGACACTACAACCATCAGCGCTTCCGAGCGCGAACGGGTCGGTAAGGGGTCCGCCCGTGCGGCACGCCGCGCAGGCCTGGTCCCTGCCGTCATCTACGGCAACAAGAAAGATCCGGTGGGCATCACGATGGACGCCCGCGAAATCACCAAGCTCGTCCATCAGGCCGGCATTTTCGGCCGGTTGCTGGAAATCGATGTGGCTGGAACCAAGTCGACCGTTCTGACGCGCGACATCCAGTTCCATCCGGTGAATGATGCCATCATGCATATGGACCTTCTGCGCGTCTCGCAGTCGGCCACCGTCAGCGTGGCAGTGCCTGTTGAATTCATCAATGAGGACAAATGCCCCGGCATCCGCGTCGGCGGCGTTCTGAACGTCGTCCGTTACGAGGTCGAGCTGAATTGCCCGGCCACGGCGATCCCGGAAAAGATCACCATCGACCTCGAAGGTGTGAAGATCGGCGATTCGATCCATATCAGCGCCATCCCGCTTCCCGAGGGCACCACCCCGACCATCACCGACCGCGACTTCACCGTGGCCACGCTGGCGTCACCAGGCGGCGGTGTGAAGAACGAGGAAGATGAGGACGCGGAAGGTTCCGAGGACGCTGCCGAGGGCGAAGAGGAGTAATCCTCGCATCGACCATATTGTGCCGGCCGGGTGACAGCATCCGGCCGCACTACCCGAACAACCGAGCGTGACATGCTGCTGTTCGCAGGCCTTGGCAACCCTGGACAAGATTACGCCGCCAACCGGCACAATGCCGGGTTCATGGCGATGGATGCGCTTGTCGATCACCATGGATTTTCCGGCTGGAAAGACAAGGGCGGCGCACAGCTGGCGGAGGGCCGGCTTGGCGGGGACAAAATCCTCGCAGTAAAGCCGCAGACCTTTATGAACCGGTCCGGCCTGCCCGTTGCCGAGGCAGCGCGCTTTTACAAAATTCCGAATGACAACATCTTCGTTTTCTATGACGAAATCGACCTCGCCGCTGGCAAGATAAGAGTGAAATGCGGTGGCGGCCATGGCGGCCATAACGGCATTCGCGATCTCGATCGTCATCTCGGCACAGATTACTGGCGGGTGCGGATCGGCGTCGGCAGACCCGAGCAGGTGATCCCCGGATCGCGCATTGATATCCGCAAATGGGTGCTGATGGATTTCACAGCCGGCGAGCGAGACGGCTGGGTCGCGGCGCTGATGAAGGCGATATCCGCCGAGGCACCACTTCTGGTGGCGCATGACGAAGGCAGCTTCATGAGCCGCATCGCCTATCTGGCCCCGCCGCCGAAACACGAGCCAGCCCGATCAGAATCACATCAGGCGCAGGCGCCCAACGCAAAGACCGGCAAAGACCCGGACAGCAAGGAGACATAATGGGATTCAATTGTGGAATTGTGGGTCTTCCCAATGTCGGCAAATCGACGCTGTTCAACGCGCTGACCGAAACCGCGGCCGCCGAGGCGGCGAATTATCCGTTCTGTACCATCGAGCCAAATACCGGCCGCGTCGCGGTCCCCGACCCACGCCTCGACAGGCTGGCCGAACTGGCGAAATCGGCGAATGTCATTCCGACACAGCTTGAATTCGTCGATATTGCCGGCCTCGTTCGTGGCGCATCAAAGGGCGAAGGTCTCGGCAACCAGTTTCTTGGCAACATCCGCGAGGTAGACGCCATCGCACATGTTCTGCGCTGTTTCGAGAATGACGACATCACCCATGTCGATGGATCCGTCGACCCGCTTCGCGATGCGGAAACAGTGGACACAGAGCTGATGCTTGCGGATATGGATTCGCTTGAGCGCCGGATGACGGCCCTGGTGAAGAAAAGCCGTGGCGGCGACGCCGTGGCAAAAGCGGATCTGGCGCTGATGGAGAAACTTCTGCCACAGCTTTCCGACGGGGTGCCGGCACGGCGTGCCACCGGCCTGACCGAAACTGAGACAGCCCGCCTGCCGCAGCTGCAGCTCCTGACCTCCAAGCCGGTTCTCTATGTCTGCAACGTCGATGAGGCCGATGCCGCCAGCGGCAACGCGCACACCGCCGCGGTCGCCGCCCACGCCGAAGCGGAAGGTGCAGCGCATGTCACCGTTTCCGCCGCCATCGAATCCGAAATCGTCCAGCTTGAAGCCGAGGACAAGGCCGAGTTTCTGGCCGAACTGGGGCTTGAAGAGGCGGGGCTGGCACGGCTGATCCGGGCCGGCTACGGGCTTCTTGATCTGCTGACCTTCTTTACCGCCGGGCCAAAAGAGGCACGCGCCTGGACTGTTGCCGCCGGATCGAGCGCGCCGCAAGCCGCCGGCGCAATCCACACCGACTTCCAACGTGGTTTCATCCGCGCAGAGACCATCTCCTTTGACGATTACATCGCCTGTGGCGGCGAATCTGGGGCCCGCGACGCCGGAAAACTGCGCATTGAAGGCGCGGATTACCGGGTTGTCGACGGAGATGTTTTCCATTTTCGTTTTAATGTGTAATAACACCCTTGGATCCAGGGGTGACACAATGACGCATATGATAAGGATCACGGCCGAGGACGGCCATGAATTTGACGCCGCCATCGCCGGCGACACAACCAGCGCACGCGGCGGCGTTGTCGTGGTTCAGGAGATTTTCGGGCTCAATGCCCATATCCGCAGTCTTCCGGCGCGCTTCGCCGAAGCCGGGTATTATGCCGTGGCGCCGGCGCTGTTCGACCGCGCCGAGCCCGGGGTTGAGCTTGACTATGATGGTCCCGGCAAGGATCGCGGCATCGCCCTGAAGAACGCGGTGGATTCGGACGCGCTGTTCGATCTGTCTGCCGCGATTTCCGCCGCCGCGCTCGCCGGGCCGGTTACCGTCGTCGGCTTCTGCTGGGGTGGGTCGCTGGCCTGGCGCGCCGCCACCTGCCTGACCGGTCTTGCCGGCAGCGTCTCCTATTATGGTGGCGAGTTGCCGTCAAAAGCCGGACTTGCCGCGCATTGCCCGGTGCTGGCGCATTTCGGCGAGCAGGATAAGGGCATCCCGATGGAAGGGGTGAACGCCTTCATCAAGGCGCAGGCCGATTCAAAGCCGCCAGTGACAACGCATATCTATGACGCGGATCATGGCTTCAACTGTGACGCCCGCGGCCAGTATGACGCCGCCGCCGCCAGCCTTGCCTGGCAACGCACCCTCGCCTTCCTCGATGAGGTTTGTGGGTAGTCATCGGAACCTTGTCTTGCCTTGACGATATTTTATCCGTAGGCACCATAGCTTGAGTTTCAGAATAGCCCCTGTCGCTTTGTTGGCAGGTCCGAAAGCTCCGGTCATCTTGGCCGGGGCTTTGGCTTTTTGAAACAAGATCCCAGCATGACGACCTTCGTCTATATCGACGCGTTCAACCTCTATTATGGGTGCCTTCACGGAACGCCATACAAAGGGCTTGATGTCTGCCAGCTTATGACGGCCATGTTTCCCGTCGACCATATCCAGAGAATGAAATATTTCACTGCAAGAGTTGATCACATATCCAATCCTGATGCGCCAAAGCGCCAGGTTGCCTATCTATGCGGATTGCGGGCGCACTGTTCGAAGGTGGAATGAATCGAAGGGCATTTCAAAACCTGGAACAAGAGATATCGTGAGGTTGGCACCGGTACTGTTCGACAAGTTTTGGCGCCTGACGAAAAGGGATCAGACGTCAATCTTTCTGCCAAGTTTTGCCCCCCAAAAGGAAAACCCCCGGCCAAGGCCGGGGGTTCATTGTCGGATCGTGGCACCTTGAGCGCCTGTCACGGATTGATCAGTGAAGGTCGGCCCAGACGCGGCGCTTTGCCAGATAGGACATGACCAGGAAGATCGACAGGAAGAAGACAGCCGCCACGCCGATGCGCTTGCGGATTTCCATCTTCGGCTCCGCCGCCCACATCAGGAAATGTGTCAGGTCGGAGGCGATTCCCTCTGCCGTGGTAGGCGAGCCGTCGGCGTATTCGACATCATCGCCATAGAGCGGTTGCGGCATCGCGATCAGGTGGCCGGAATAGGCGCTGTTGTAATACATGCCCTCCGGAACCTCGACATCGGCCGGCGCCTCTTCATAGCCGAGAAGCAGGCTGTAGAGATAGTTGGCACCATTGGCGCGCGCCTTGGCGATCAGTGACAGGTCGGGCGGCAACGCGCCGTTGTTGTTGGCACGGGCCTCATTGTCGTTGCGATAGGGGCTTGGCATCAGGTCGGCCGGACGCGCCGGACGCATGAACATCTCGCCTTCGTCATCGGGACCGTCCATCACCTCATACTCGGCGGCGATGGCCTTGATCTCGGCTTCGTTATAGCCAAGGTCGGCAAGGTTGCGAAAAGCGATATATTCCATGCCGTGACAACCAGCGCAGACCTCGCGATAGACCTGGAAGCCACGCTGCATCGCACCCTTGTCGAAATAGCCGAACGGGCCTGCGAAACTCCAGTCCCCGGATTGAAGTTTCACCGTGCCGCTGCCTGCGGCAAGCGCAGGGGCGGACAGGCCGGCTGCTGTCGCCAGCGCGACAAGCGAAGCAATCAGGAACTTGACCATCAGGCGGCTCCCTTCGCGGTCGCCAGGACCGGCTCAGAAATGGATTTCGGCAGCGGCCGCGTCGTCTCGAAGATGCTCAGCATCGGCAGGATCACCAGGAAATGCAGGAAGTACCAGGCAGTCGCGATCCGCGACAACAGCACATAGACACCCTCAGCCGGCTTGCCACCAAGATAGCCAAGCGCGATGCAGTCGATGAAGAGCAGCCAGAAGAAGATCCGGAACATCGGGCGGAAACGCGCCGAGCGAACCGGCGACCGGTCAAGCCACGGCAGCACGAACAGCACGAAGATCGCGGCAAACATCAACAGCACGCCACCAAGCTTGTCCGGAACCGCACGCAGGATCGCGTAGAACGGCAGGAAGTACCATTCGGGAACGATATGCGCCGGCGTCTGCATCGGGTTTGCCGGAATGTAATTGTCCGGGTGGCCCATCGCGTTCGGGAAGAAGAACACGGCAACCGCCAGAAGCAGCAGGAACATCGCGACCCCGACCATATCCTTGATCGTGTAGTAGGGATGGAAGGAAATCGTATCCTGCGGACCCTTGGCATCAATGCCGATCGGGTTGTTCGAGCCAAAGCGGTGCAGCGCGATGATATGCAGCACAACCACGCCGGCAATCACGAACGGCATCAGATAATGCAGTGAGAAGAAGCGGTTCAGCGTCGGGTTATCAACCGAGAAACCACCCCACAGGAAGGTCACGATGCTCTCGCCGACAAACGGTATCGCCGAGAACAGATTGGTGATCACCGTCGCACCCCAGAAGCTCATCTGGCCCCAGGGAAGGACGTAGCCCATGAAGGCTGTCGCCATCATCAGCAGGAAGATCACCACGCCGAGCATCCACAGCAATTCACGCGGGGCCTTGTAGGACCCGTAATAGAGACCGCGGAAGATATGAATATAGACGACGATGAAGAAGAAGCTCGCGGTGTTCATATGGATGTAGCGGATCAGCCATCCATGGTTGACGTCACGCATGATGCGCTCAACCGAGCTGAAAGCGTGATCGACATGCGCGGTGTAGTTCATCGCCAGCACAATGCCGGTGACAATCATGATCACCAGCGCAAGACCGGCCAGCACCCCGAAATTCCAGAAATAGTTCAGGTTCTTCGGAACAGGGTAGTCGTATTTTTCATGATCCAGCATCGAAAAGACGGGAAGACGGTGGTCAATCCATCGCACGACGGGATTTGAGAATTTTTCAGCAGACATGGAACCAATTGCCTCCAGCAGGAAAAACAGGTCAACCGATGCGGATCACGCTGTCGGAAAGGAACAAATAGGGTGGCACCTCGAGGTTGGTCGGCGCCGGTCCCTTGCGAATCCGGCCAGAGGTGTCGTAGTGCGAGCCATGGCAGGGGCAGAACCAGCCGTCATACTCACCCTTGACCTCGCCGGTCTTCTGACCCAGCGGCACGCAACCAAGATGCGTGCAGACGCCAACAACGACCAGAAGCTCTGGCTTCTGAACGCGGAGCTCGTCTTCCTCGGGATCGCGAAGTTCGGCGCTGTCGATGCCGTTCGCGCGGGCAATCTCGTCAGCAGTACGGTGACGAATGAAAACCGGCTTGCCGCGCCAGGTCACAGTGATGGCCTGACCCACGGCGATCTTTGACACATCGACCTCGGTGCTTGCCAGCGCCAGCGTATCTGCCGCCGGATTCATCTGGTCGATCAATGGCCAGGCAACAGCAGCAGCGCCAACAGCGCCCATGGCATAGGTCGCAACGACGATGAAGTCACGCCGACCCGGGTCGCGAACATCGGTGTCCGCTGCCCCGGGCTTCGAGTTCGTATTTGCCATTCTTCCCTCTTTAACTTACAGCCCCACATATTCCCGTTCGCAACCCGAATCCGGATTGTTGCGGGAATCTCCCTCCAGGCTCCTGCCGGGTGGCAGCGGCATGACATGTAAGGCACCTCGTCAGCCGCCGACTTTCTAGCACGAGCGATCCCGGTTTTGCAGTATATTTTGCCACGGATTCTGAAAAAATAACCGCGCCATCCGTCGCACCCCATGTCGCCGGAAGACACCCGCGCGACACCGCTTTCCAGTAACACCCAAGGTGACAGAATGCCCCTAGGGCCAGCGCACCTCGGGCGGAAGGCTCATCAGGATTGCCTCGATATTGCCACCAGTCTTCAACCCGAACAGGGTGCCACGGTCATAGAGAAGGTTGAATTCGACATAACGGCCCCGCCGGACAAGCTGGTGATGACGATCGGCCTCGGTCCAGCCCTGATCCATGCGGTCGCGCACGATTGCGGCATAGCCGGCATGGAAGGCTTCGCCAACATCGCGGGTGAAGGCAAAATCAGCATCCCAGTCGCCACTGTCGAGATTGTCATAGAAAATCCCACCGGCGCCGCGCGGCTCCTCGCGGTGCGGCAGATAGAAGTACTCGTCGCACCATGACTTGTAGCGCGGATAGTAATCGGGATTGTGGGAATCGCAGGCCGCCTTCATTGCCGCGTGAAAGCTCTCGCCAGCTTCCTCATCCGGAAACATTGGTGTCAGATCGCCGCCGCCGCCAAACCAGGACTGGCTGGTTACGATAAAGCGCGTGTTCATGTGCGCTGCCGGCACATGCGGATTGCGTGGGTGCGCAACAAGCGAAATGCCCGACGCCCAGAAACGGCCATCGCCGTCCGCGCCCGGAATCCTGTTGCGGAATTCCTCGGAAAACACCCCGTGGACAGTGGAAATATTGACCCCCACCTTTTCGAAGACACGGCCATGCATCACGCTCATCTCACCGCCGCCGCCGCCCTCGCGCTGCCATTGCTTGCGCTCAAACCGGCCAGCCTCGAGCCCGTGCTGGCGCGCCGGCGACAAGTCCGACTCAATCTCCAGAAAGGTGGCGCAGATCGAATCGCGAAGCGTGGCGAACCAGTCGGCCGCGCGCTGCTGCCGAGCTGTGATATCCTGTGGAACCGTGCCTTCCATTCGGGACCCTTTCATCGGCCATGGGGTAACGGGGCCGTCGCCATCCTTCGTCACGGCCGCTGACCGTCCATATCGATCATCGCCATCATCTGGTCTCGCGTAGGCGCGAAATCCTGCGCAACCCAATGCCTCTCCAAGCGCCGTAACGTCTCTCCCAGAGCCGGTCCCTTGTCAACGCCGTGCGACAATAAATCGGCGCCCGTCAGCGGAAATTCAGGCGGCTGCCAGTTATGGATCGCGGCAAGATGCGATGAGGCCACGGCCTTGCCGCCGCGCGCCGCCGCCACCGCCAGAATCGCAGCTGGTGACATCCGCTCCTTACGCATTTGATAGGCCATCCTTTGCCATCCCTCTGCCCCAAGCGACCTGCACAGCCGCCCAGGATCATCAAGGTCAAGCGCTTCGAGACAACGCCGTTCTTCTCGTGACAGGCGCATCCTGTCGGCCAGCGCAGCGGCGCAACCTGCAGGCATCACCGCCGCAAGCCGCACCAGCCACGCCGCCGGCGTGTCAGCCCATGACAGCATTGCCGCGTCCTTTGCACGCGCATCACCACTCAGCCATTCCAGCCGCGACGGGTCGATCTCCAGCCCGAACGCCCCGCGATCAAGCCCGGTGTGATGGAGAACGGCAATTCCGAGCCCGGCATCCGGCATGCCGAACAATTTTCGGCATTCGGCGGCAACGCGTTCGCCGGACAGTGACGCGGCGGCACTGGCAGCCTGGGTGATGGCGGCAACCGCAGCCTCATCGCACCGGCCACCGCCAAAGCGTGGCAGGAACCTGCAATATCGCAGCATACGAAGCGCGTCTTCGGTGACGCGATGCGCCGCCTCGCCGGCAAAGCGCAACACCCCGCTCCGCAGGTCGGCAATGCCGCTCAGCGGATCATCAATCCGACCATCGGCATCAAGATAGATGGCGTTGATGGTAAAATCGCGGCGGCTGGCGTCCGCCTGCCAGTCATCGCTGAACCCCACACGCGCATGCCGGCCATCGGTTTCAAGATCGACCCGCGTCTGCGTCACCTCGATGGCCTCACCATCCCTGACAATCGTCACCGTGCCATGCGCCAATCCGGTCTCGATCACCTGCAAACCGGCATCCCGACAGATATCGGCGAAGGTCTCGATCGGCGCCGCCACCGCCATATCGATGTCACCGATCTGGAACCCGGCCTGCCAGTCACGCACAGCGCCACCAACGATCCGAGCCTCATGTCCCGCCGCTGCTGCGAGAGCAAACAGGCGGCGTGCCAGTGGCGAGACCGGAAAAGGGCCAGGCGATGTGTCACTTGTTGGCATCGCCGTCACTGCCGAAATCACCGGAGGTTATATTCCCGTCTTTCAGCGTGGCCGGCCTGTAGTCCGATCCCGGACCGGCCGCACCGCTTTCCAGAAGCACAGCGCCGATGAAAAACACCGCAAGACCGACAAGCGCGCCGATCACATGCGACATATCGATTCCAGATGTCTTGTGCGGGATCTCGCCGCGGGCGCGGGCCCGCCGCGCCTGTATCATTTTTACAAGGCTCATCACCAGGATGGCCGCCATGATCGCGATCGCGATAATCAGATAGCGCCGCATCAGCCTGTCTCCCCTCGCCGGTCTGCGTCGATGGCCAGGGGAGGCGTGTTCGCCATTACCCGCTGTGCCAGATCCACCAGGATCGCCGCCGACAACCCCCAGATATCATGCCTGTCATTCTCGATCACCCAGACCTCACGGCGGCGGCCCTCGCGCAGATAGGACCGGCGATACCGTCTCGATTCGTCGAGAAGTGGCCCCAGCGGCAGCACCAGCACCTCGGCCACCTCCTGCGGTGCGGCGCGCAGCCTCACCGACGGGTCGATGAGCCCGACGACGGGCTGAACGACAAAGCCGACCGGACTCATTACCGTGCCGAGCCCGCCAATGATCTCGACACTGCCACGCGGCAGCGCCACCTCCTCATCCGCCTCGCGAAGCGCCGTGGACACCAGATCACAATCGCCATCATCGACCTTGCCCCCCGGAAAACTGATCTGTCCGGCATGATGCGCCAGATGATGCGCGCGCTGGGTCATGATGACGTGCCAGTCACCGGCGCGCGGCATCAACCCGACAAGAACCGCCGATGGGCGGCCGGCCTCGGCACGAAGATTCAGTGGAATGGGGTCAAGATGCTGCGCCATGACCGGCGGTTGCAGTCCAGCGATTGTCATGCCTCCCCCTCGAGCGCGAAGAAGGCGCCTCTGCTCCATACCCCCAGGCGGCCATCGGGCCCGGTCACGCTGCGTTCGGCAAGCTCGTAGAATACAGGTCGGGCCACGAGCGCCTCAAGGCCGTCACGCACCAGCACATAGGGGCGCTGATCCTTGCCGCCACCGGCTGGCCGACGCATGACCAGAGGATGGTCCGAGCCAAGCTCGATCTCGTCATCGACATTGGTGCGAAAGCTGACGGTCTGGCCCTCGCCATCGCCGGTGATCACCGTCCCAGTAATGACGAACGGCGCGTCCTCGACCTCGATCCGGCCACGCTCAACCGGTGTGACGAGCCAGAAACTGCCGTCATCCTCGCGGCGCAACACCGACGAGAACAGCCTCACCAGCGCGTGTCTGCCGATCAACCCGCCTTCATGGTACCAGCAGCCATCGGCGGCGATCCGGATATCGAATTCCTGCGGCACAGGCTGACTCAGCCTGCGAAAGGCCGCGTCGCCATCGACCGGGCCGCCAGCGGACGAATGAATGGTGGATGGATCTGATGTGCCGTTCATAAAACCAGTCTAGCGCGAAGTACGATGAAACGACATCACCGAGAGGTGAAAATTTCCCATGGCGGAAATAATGGGCCGATAAATTCCCGAATCAGAATTTATTTTGAAAATTGACAGCTTCTTAACCTTGATCTGGCATATTCAGGCTGGGCGGTTTCATACATGGTGGCGGTGGCCCACCCACGCCCATTGTCACAAGGGCTCCTCTACCGGCAGGAGATCATGCGCGCCCAGATTGCGATCACACGCTCTGGCGTCACGCAGGCTAGCAATGGAAAAGCCGTTCCTGAGGGCGGAGTTCTGGTCCGTCGGACCAACGGCGAGTTTTTCATTTCACTCCACCGCAAGGTCAGCGAGACAGCCTTGATCCAGTTGATGCGTACGCTTCGTGCGCTTGAAGCTGATTTCGAGATGACGCTCGAGGTGGCTGGCCACCAGACGCGGCACCTGACCCGTCAGGATGTGTGCCTGCGCCTGGCTCTTCGCGGGTTGAACATCATCGAGCGGGCAAGCGAACCGCTTTTCATGAGCAATCTTGAACTGTTTGACGAAACACGTCCGTCGCCGACGCTTCTTTCACCCAACATGATGCGGCTGGCCAGCCTCAAACTTGCTGAAAAGGACACGCCGGCCGCGCTGCTCGAAGCCAGCACCGCGAACATCGCCAACCTTGTCTCGGTCGGCCAGAACCGGTCGATGCAGCTGTATTTCCTCGCCCTTCCTCCGGAACCGGACTGGCCGCCGGGGGTTCTGTCGACAGGGGTGCCGCTTGATGAAGCGATGGACACACCCTTCGGGCGATGGCTGTCGGTTCTTTACGAGGCGGCCTTCGCTGTCCAGAAACCGCTGTTTCACCACGGGTTTGTCAGGGTGGAAGGCGGCACCCTTCGACCCTTCCAGCGTTTCATCTATCCCATCACGCCGCATCATGACCGCCCAAGCAACTACCGGGTCCTGACCACAGCCGAAATTTCCGACAGCCCGGACCTCATCATTATCTAGGCGGATCATAAATAATAAAATTTTCATCTATTTTTGAAACTTTCCATAAATTTGAACAATTACTTAGATTGAAATTAACAATTTCATAACCCTGTTTGGATAAACTGCATGCCATGGCGAGAAGGCCACACCAGCGGGTGGCAGTGTCGGCGAACAATCGACGACCCGTATGGCCACGCAGACGACGCATGCAGTGAGGCAGGTAGTGACCAGCACCCCCGAAAGATCCGTCAACAAATGCCTGCCCTTAATAAGGCCACCCTTAATAAGGCAGACCACAGGCATGCAGACCACAGGCATGCAGACCACAGGCATGCAGACCACAGGCAGCTACCCTGCCGGCTCGACGTCTTCCAGCCGCTGGGTCACGTCTGCTTCTGGTGCCGCGCCAGCATCATTTAAATGGCGCAAGGGAGACTGACCGGCATGGCGCGGCTACCAGATATCGAAAGTGAACAGTCAAAACTAACAACGGTCCTGCGGGCGATGAGCAATGCGAAACGCCTTCGGATACTGAATGAACTGGCCGACGGGCGGGAACGCTCCGTCTCCGAGCTGGAAGGGGTGATCGCCTCACTCAGCCAGTCGGCCCTCTCACAGCATCTCGCGAGGCTGCGACGGGCCAACATCGTCCGGACCCGACGCGAATCCCAGACAATTTTCTACTCGATCGATGATGCTGACGTACTTCGCATCATCCGGCTTCTCGGCCACATCTACAGTGACGACCCCGTCATGCAACGCACGAAACATTGAGGCCTTCCGAAATCCTGCCATAACACCGGGATATCCGCCGGCC
>JAYOST010000005.1:0-9657 GCA_038139365.1 Alphaproteobacteria bacterium | reverse complement strand
ACGAAACATTGAGGCCTTCCGAAATCCTGCCATAACACCGGGATATCCGCCGGCCGAGGATCTGATTCCAGCCAGTTTGCTTTGCCGGGTTGCTTTGCCGGGTTGCTTCCGCTGTGAGATAGTCCCCGTCGCATTCTCGGGGGTGGCCTTGTGCAAAACGACATAGTATGTAGTGACAAATTTCCTTGACGCCCTGCGCGTCTTTCTTGGCTTGCGATCATGTACATCTATCTCCCCATCGCCGAAGTTTCGATGCACATCGGAATCATCATCGGCCTTGGAGGAGGTGTCGGGTTCCTGTCTGGCCTGTTCGGGGTCGGCGGTGGTTTCCTGATGACACCTTTGTTGATCTTTTTCGGCATTCCACCAGCGGTCGCCGTCGCGACCGAGGCAAACCAGATTGTCGCCTCATCGGTTTCCGGCGTTCTGGCGCATATGCGGCGCGGGAATGTCGATTTCAAAATGGGCGGAATACTGATGGTCGGCGGTGTGATCGGCTCCTCGCTTGGCGTGGCGCTTTTCTCCTTCCTCCGCGAGATCGGCCAGATCGATCTGGTGATCCAGCTGTCCTATGTGGTGTTTCTCGGCATCATCGGCATGCTGATGCTGAGCGAAAGCATCCGAACCATCATCCGCTCGCGAAAGTCTGGCGCGGTCCGCGGCAAGCTTCACCAGCATAACTGGCTTCACGGCCTGCCGTTAAAGATGCGGTTCCGCCGGTCAAAGCTGTATATCAGTGCCATCATGCCGCTGCTTCTGGGGGCTTTTGTCGGCATCCTGGCAGCGATCATGGGGGTTGGCGGCGGCTTCATCATGGTACCCGCGATGATCTATCTTCTCGGCATGCCCACCTCCGTGGTTGTCGGGACGTCGCTGTTCCAGATTATTTTCGTGACCGCCAACGTCACGCTACTGCAGTCGATACAGACCCAGACAGTTGATTTCGTTCTCGCCGGTCTGCTGCTGTTCGGTGCGGTTATCGGGGCGCAGTTCGGCAGTCGTGCCGGTGCGTTGCTTCGCGGCGAACAGCTTCGTGGATTGCTGGCACTGATGGTGCTCGGGGTCTGCATCAAAATTGGCTATGACCTTGTGATCCAGCCCGAAGACCTGCTGTCGGTGGAGCTGCTGCGATGATCGGATACGGGACATGGCTCGGCGCTGTGAGGCAGCTGACACTGGGTCTGGCAGTCCTGTTGCTGGCGATGCCGGCAATGGCAGCGCCTTCGCGCCTTGTCGCCGACCTGTCAGACAGCCATGTCGATATCACCAGCAGCTACCACGGCACCGAACTGATTCTTTTTGGTGCCTATGAAGGCGCTCCCGGCGATGATCTCGTGCTGATCGTCGAGGGGCCGGCAACCGATATCGCGCAACGCCGCAAGGAAAAGAAGGCTGGCATCTGGGTCAATGGCGAGACCCTGGTCTGGCAACAAGCACCAAGTTTCTACCACGTATTTGCGACAGACGATCTTGCCGCGATCGCCGACAAGGATGCGCTCAGCAAGGCGGATGTCGGGCCTCTTGCCAGAGGCCTGATGCTTGTCGCCGGAGAGGCACAAGGTAGCAATGGTCATGGTGGCGGCGCGCTGGCAACGACCGGGGCGGTGACGGCCGGAACCGCCGCGCAGCAGGCCGGGCTGTCGCGCAACATGAACAATAACGGGCTGTGGCAGCTGCAGCCGGCCTTGATTTCAACTCAGCAGGACATGCTGTTCCGGGCGCAGCTGTCGCTGCCGAGTAATGTGCCGACAGGTGACTATCTGGTGCGGGTGCTGCATTTCCGCGATGGCGTTGCAATCAGCGAGAAAACCACCGATATGAACATCAGGAAGGCTGGACTCAGCGCGCTGATCTATCGCTTTGCGCACGAATATTCGGTGTTCTACGGCTTGTTTGCGATTGTTTTTGCTGTGGCATCGGGATGGCTGGCTGCCGTAGCCTTCAGGCGCGGCTGACGATCACTGGGAGCATAATGTGGCCAAGAAAGACCCTCTATTCCTGGTTGTGGTGGATGATTCCGAGGAAATGCATCACGCACTTCGTTTTGCCTGTGGCCGGGCCAAGGCTGTTGGCGGCAAGGTCGCGCTGATGTATTGCATCGCGCCGACCGACTTCGAGTACTGGGCGGGCGTTGGTGAACTGATGCGTGCCGAGGCCCGCGAGGACGCCGAGGCAAGGATGGCCATCCATGCCACCTACGCTCAGGAACTGACCGGCGACATTCCGGTCCTCTATGTCCGAGAGGGCGAGGCACGCGACGAGCTTCTGGCGCTGATTGATGAAGAGCAGCAGATCAGCCTTCTTGTTCTCGGGGCCGACACCAACTCCGAGACAGCGGGGCCCCTGATCAATTTCCTGATGTCAAAGGGGGCCGCGAGGTGCCGGGTGCCGATCACCGTTGTTCCGGGCAATCTCACTGATGACCAGATCGACGCGCTGTTCTAGGGCGCAAGTTTCCATTCTTTCCTGCAGTGACGGGACCTTTTCATGCGACATTTCCTACTGACATTACTTGGAGCCAGTTTTCTGACCATGAGCACTACAGCGCAATCCGACAGCGGATCCATTCTTCTTCTCGACACCACCCAGGGCCAGATCGAGATCAAACTTCTTCCCGAGCTTGCGCCAAACCATGTGGCGCGGATCACCGAGCTTGCCAACAGCGGATTCTATGACGGCGTCATCTTCCACCGGGTGATCCCCGGCTTTATGGCGCAGACCGGCGATCCGGACGGCACCGGCATGGGCGGATCGGGCCAGAAGCTCGACGCCGAATTCACCGATTACCAGTACAAGGTCGGCACCGTCGGCATGGCGCGGGCGATGAACCCGAATTCGGGCGACAGCCAATTCTTCATCTGCTTTGACGGTTGTGGCCACCTGACCGGCCAGTACACCGTCTGGGGCCAGGTCGAGCGGGGCATGGAAAATGTCTACAACATCGCCGCCGGCGAGCCGCCGGCATCACCTGACCAGATCGTGTCAGCGAAGGTGATGGACTGATTCTTCGTCCGGTGCAGTCTTGCGGGTGGTGAAATACAATACCAGCCCCGCCCAGATCAGCGCGAACACAACCCATTCGCGTGCCGGCAACGGCACGTGGAAATGGAACAGGCCGATCAGCATCTGCGTCGTCGGATTGATGTAGAACAGCAGGCTGGCGACGATGATCGGCAATGCGCGGTTGCCGGCATGATACAGGATCAGCGGCACAACCGTGATCACGCCGGCGAACAGCGCCAGCATCACGCCGGTGGCATCACCACCAAAAAAGATGGCAGAGCCACCAACCAGCATCCAGACCAGATAACCGATGGCCGCCGGCACCAGCATCATGGTCTCGATGAACATCCCCATGATGGCGTCGACGCCAAGTCGTTTACGGATGACGCCGTACAGGCCGAATGTCACCGCCAGCGTGGCCGCGATCCAGGGTAGGCCGCCCACCGCGACCGCCTTCAATGTCACACCGCACGCCACGATGGCAACCGCAGCCCAGCCCCATCGGTCCAGACGCTCGCGAAGAATGACAACGCCAAGCACCACGGTGACCAGCGGGTAGATGAAATAACCCAGCACCGCGTCAAACACCTGGCGGGTCTGGACCGCATATACGAACACCATCCAGTTGATGGTCAGCATCGCGCATGAGAGCGCCAGACCGCGTCGCAGTTCCGGCTTCGCCAGCACTGCCCACACCCTGACAAACCCGCCTGTCATCCGCGGCATGAACAGCACCAACCCGAGCAGGATCACCCCTGACCAGAGCGCGCGGTGCGCCACGATCTCGACCGTATCGACCTTGTCGAGGACACCGATATAGACCGGCACAAAGGCCCATAACAGGGCGGCGGAGGCTGACAGCAAAACGCCGCGGGTGGTGATGCTCTGCGATGTCACGCTTCCTGCCCCTCACATCCCATTGTCACCCACCCTTCACTGAAGCGAAGAACGGGCGCAACATATTGCCAAATACCTCGATATGAGTTTCCTGCAACAGGATGATGTCATTTTGTCACAGCGCTAAGTGCCTGTCATTGCATGAATCTGCGCCAAGTTCACAAACAGCATCACAGGTTATGCATTTTTTGTCGCACTATCCATGATTGACTTTGCCATCATTAGCCGTACTTGATTGGGCAGGTCGTTACGTCATATGTAAACCACTTCCCGTGCAGTAGTGGCCCATGGTTAAAGAATGAAGCGTGACGGGCTATGCGGCCGACCCGTCGCCAAAGGAGACTAGACGTATGTCACAAGGCACCGTGAAATGGTTCAACACCCAAAAAGGGTATGGCTTCATCAATCCTGATGAGGAGGGCAGCGATGTGTTTGTTCACATCACCGCCGTGCAGAATTCCGGCCTGACCGGACTGAATGAAGGTCAGCGTGTATCCTACGATCTCGCTGAACAGCGAAACGGCAAGGTTGCCGCTGTAAACCTCGCGCTGGTCGACTGATCTTCCAGATTTCATGAATAGGCGGACTGCCGGTCAGACGATCGGCAGTTCGACGATGCGCGCCTCGAGATCACCTTTGTCGGCATGGACAATGATCGGCGCATCAGCCTCGATCGCCTCAACACTCACCATGGCCACAGCGATGTTGGATCCTGCCCGCGGTGAATAGGCGGTGGCGCAGGCATAGCCTGCAGCGCGCCCGTCCCTATGCGACAGCGCCCAGCGGTTCTCGTTCGTACCGGTGAATGCTTCACCCCCGATCAACAGCCCCATGAAGCGGCGTGTCACGCCCGCATCGCGGATGACCCTGAGCGCCGCCTTGCCGGCAAAATCCTGCGCCTGATCAACATCCACGAATTTGCCAAGGCCATATTCGAACGGGTTCGACAGCTCGTCGGTGTCGGCGCCATAAGAGATCAGGCCACTTTCCACTCGTTCGACATAATTCGGCGTGCCGGGGCCGATGCCGTAAGGCGCACCCGCCTCGGCGACCCGGTTCCAGAGCTCGCTGCCTCGGCTGCCATCCTGGAGATAGAATTCGAAACCACCCTGTTTCGACCAGCCCGATCTGGCAACGACGATCGGGATCCCGTCCAGCTCGAACTGCCGGAATCCGAAATAACGAAGCTCGCGTATCCAGTCACCGCACAGGTCGGCGACAACATCAAAAGATTTCGGCCCCTGGATCGCCAGCGGCGAGACATCGGGTTCGAACACACGCACATCCATCCCCTTGGCGCCGGCAATGCCGCCAGCCCACAGGGTGATGTCGCTGTCAGCAATCGACAGCCAGACCTCGTCATCACTGATCTGCAGCAGCACCGGATCATTGATCAGCGCGCCTTCATAATTACAGATCGGCGCATATTTGCCCTGGCCTATGGTCAGCCCGTCGAGATTGCGCGGTGTGAGATAGCGCGCCAGCGCCAGCGCGTCCGGCCCCTTCAGCGCCACCTGCCGTTCCACCGCCACATCCCACATGGCCACCGCGTTGATCAGCCGGTCATATTCCGCCGCCGGATCGCCATAGCCTGTCGGCATATACATGTGGTTATAAACGCTGGCCGACCTGAGCCCAGCCTTGCGGGCGGCTTCAAAAAACGGGCTTTTACGGACACGTGGCCCAAGAGACAATGTGATCGACATCATGGAACCCCGAATTGATTGACCCTATCACTCACATCGATGCAGTGTGCCGACCTGCTGGCCAAAATCTGTTCCGATTGCGTCGCCATACTGGAGGCGTCAGGCAAAAAACCCCTTCATTTCGGCGACGAACAGGTCAACCTCGTCAGCCCCGCAATCCAGGTGCGTGACAAGCCTGATGGTTGGCTCGCCACGGTTGATCAGGATGCCGCGTTCCTGAAGATGCGCCTGGATCGGTGCGCCGGAACCCTCCGGAATCCCGACAAACACCATGTTGGTCTGCACCTCGTCAGGCGCGACCTGCAATTCCGGAATGGCGTTCAGCCCTTCAGCAAGGCGCAGCGCGTTGGCATGATCGTCCGCCAGCCGCTCTATATGGTGATCAAGGGCATAGATCCCAGCCGCGGCCAGCACCCCGATCTGGCGCATGCCGCCGCCGACAAGCTTGCGCACCCGGTGGGCCTTGCGGATCATCTCCTTTGACCCGGCCAGCACCGATCCGGCCGGCGCGCCAAGCCCCTTTGACAGGCACAGCGACACCGAATCCACCTCGGCCAGCATATCCGCCGCGCTGACACCAAGCTTCACGCAGGCATTCATCAGCCGGGCCCCATCCATATGGACGATCAGCCCATGTTCCCGCGCGCGGCGCGCAGCGGCATTGATCCGCTCCAGCGAAATCGCCTGGCCATGCCAGCTGTTCTCCAGCGTCAACAGACGCGAAATGGCGCAATGTTCGTCATCCGGCTTCACCGTGCGGGAAATCGCATCCGGGTCCAGCCCGCCATCCGCCGCCGTCTGGATCGGCGCGAACATGATGCCGCCAAGGACCGAAGCCCCGCCAGCCTCGTCGATGAAGACGTGATAGTCATGGCCGGTCAGGATTTCCTCGCCACGCTGGCAATGCGCCAGCATCGCGCACAGGTTGGATTGTGTGCCGCTGGACACGAACAGCGCCGCTTCCTTGCCAAGAAGCTTTGCCGCCTTGTCCTGGAGCGCATTCACCGTCGGGTCGTCACCATAGACATCATCGCCGACGTCCGCAGCCGCCATCATCGCGCGCATGCCCTCGGTCGGCTTTGTCACCGTGTCACTTCGCATATCGACCCGCGCCGGGGCGTTGGCCGTCTCAGACTGGGGGCGTCCTGCGTAATGCATCCTGTTCCATCCTTCATCACAGATGTTGCGAAGGGTGCCCGCGAACCGCTGGGGAAGGCAACCTATTTCGACGCGACAAAAGCCTTCAGGTCGAAGGCCGGGTCACTGGCATCCTCAGGTGATGGCGACAGCCCTTTTTCAAGGCATGTCTTACCAAGCATATAGCCCGCCGGGTCGCGCACCGCCTCGACCGCGCAGAGCGCATCGCCGGCAAAGCTCCAGACGGAAAATCCGCCCTCCCGCTTGCCGGGACGGCGGACATGGTGCACCGCATCGCCGGCGGTCGGCACGATGCCGGCGGATTGCAGCCGCACATCGAATTGTTCCGACCAGAACCAGGGGGCCTGATCAGCCGGCGGCGCATGTCCGCCAATGGCGGCGGCGGCGCGCTCGGCGCTGTCCTGCGCGTTATGCACTGATTCAATGCGAATGCCCTGGGCACTGCCCTGCCGCAGCGCACCATCGCCGATGGCATAGATGCCGGGCACCGAGGTCTGCATGCTGTCATCCACCAGAATGCCGTTGCCTGTCTCAGCCCCGGCAGCGGTGGCCAGCGCCATCTCCGGCACCACACCGATACCCACCACCAGCATGTCTGCCGCCAGATGCTGCCCGTCCGCCAGCGTCACGCCGGTGACGGCACCGCCTGCAGAGTCGATAGAGGCCACAGCGGCACTGGTGATCACCCGGCTTCCGGCGTCGCCGTGAAGCGCAGCGAAGAAATCCGAGATCGGCTGGCTTGCCACGCGCGCGAGAAGCCGCGGCGCGGCCTCGACAACGGTGACCCGCTTGCCGGATTTCGCCAGCGTCGCTGCCACCTCCAGCCCGATATAGCCGCCACCGATCACCACCACCGACTGCGCATCCTGTGCCGCGGCGCGAAGCCGGCCAGCATCATCCGGATGACGAAGCTCAAAAACGCCTGACAGACCTTCGGTGCCGGCAAGTTGGCGCGGCGTTGCGCCCGTTGCCAGCACCAGCCTGTCATAGGCAAGCTCTTCTGCGTCACCGGTACGAACCAGACGTGCCTCCGGATCAATCGAGGTGACGTGGCAGCCGTCATGCAGCTCGATATCATTCGCCGCGAACCAGTCGGGCTTGCGAAGGGTAAAGCGGTCATCTTCAGACGGATCAGCCGCCAGAAACGCCTTTGACAGGGGCGGGCGTTCCAGCGGCACACCGGCCAGCTTGTCGACCAGGGTCACCGCGCCGGTAAAGCCGTTGCGCCGCATGGCGTCGGCAAATGCGATGCCGGCATGGCTGGCGCCGACGACGATAATGCGCATGACGCGCTCCCCTTCCTGCGGCCGAAACCCTGCCAACTATTACCCTCCCATGATGTAGTTGCAAGATTTGACAGACACTGGCCTCGGTGCGACGTTGCGGCGTCATATTTGACGATCAAAGGCACGAATTCCGGAGGATGGAGCAATGGCGGGGATGTCGCAGGATTACTGGCAAAACTATGTCGATGGCGCATGGGTTGATGGCGGGGCTGGCCGTCTGACGGTAGAGAACCCCGGCACCGGCGATGTGCTTGCCGAGATCGCCTGTGCCGACTCCGGCGATATCAGCCAGGCGGTGGCAGCGGCGAAAGCCTGTCACGAGAGCGGCGTTCTCACCACCATGCGCCCGGTCGAGCGCGGCCGCATGGTGCGCGGCATGGGTGACTATCTGCTGGCGCATCGTGAGGAGATCGCCAAGGTCCTGACGCTTGAATCCGGCAAGCCCTATTGGGAGGCGCTGATTGAGGTTGATGGTGCCGCGCGCTATTTCGAATATTACGGCAACCAGGCGGAAACGGTGGAAGGCCGCTCGATCCCGCTTGGCGGCGACTATCTGGATTTCACCATCTATGAGCCGTTCGGCGTGTCCGCGCAGATCATCCCCTGGAACTACCCGCTGGAGATGACGGCGCGCGGCATCGCGGCGGCGATCGCCACCGGCAATGCCTGTGTGGTGAAAACACCCGAACTGGACCCGATCAGCAACATCTGGATGGCGCGGGCGGCCGAGGCCGTCGGCCTTCCGAAAGGCACAGTGAACATCCTGTGCGGCCACGGGCATGAGGCCGGGGCGGCGCTGTCGGCGCATCCGGATATTGGCAATATCGTCTTCACCGGATCGGTCGAGACCGGCATCAAGGTGGCCACCGCGGCGGCGGCGAACGTGAAGCCGGCGATTCTCGAGCTTGGCGGCAAGTCGGCTGCGATCATCATGCCGGATGCCGATCTGGACACGGTGATGGAATCGGTGCGCTGGGGCATCTATTTCAACGCTGGACAGGTTTGCTCGGCAATGTCGCGGGTGATCGCGCATGAGGACATCCATGACGAGATTGTCGACCGCTGTGTGGCGCTTGCCGAGGGGCTGTCGGTTGGCCCGGGGATCGACCGGCGGGACTTCGGCGCGAATATGGGATCGATGGTGTCTGACCCGCAGCGCGACCGGGCCGAAGGGCTTGTCGAGGCGGCAGTTGCGGAAGGCGCGACCATCGCCGCCGGTGGGCGGCGGTTGAACCTGCCGGGTTCCTTCCTCGCCCCGACCGTCATCTCCGGCGTCACCCCCGACATGCAGATCGCCGGCACCGAGGTGTTCGGGCCTGTCCTGTCCGTCCTGAAGACCGGGTCGGAGGATGAGGCCATCGAGATTGCCAACAGCACCGAATACGGGCTTGTCGGCGGCATCTTTACCGCCGATATCGACGCCGCGCACCGCGCCGCCCGCCGCATCCGCGCCGGCCAGATCTTCATCAATGAATGGTATGCCGGTGGGGTGGAGACACCCTTTGGCGGCTATGGCAAGTCA
Organism: Alphaproteobacteria bacterium; assembly: GCA_038139365.1. Lineage (GTDB taxonomy): Bacteria > Pseudomonadota > Alphaproteobacteria > Puniceispirillales > Puniceispirillaceae > UBA8309. The sequence continues at coordinate 85 of JAYOST010000005.1, read as the reverse complement.
GGCTATGGCCGCGAAAAAGGCCGCGAGGCACTGTGGAACTACGTGCAGACAAAGAATATCGCCTACCGCACAAGGTAGGGGGTAT
>JAYOST010000004.1:34154-40284 GCA_038139365.1 Alphaproteobacteria bacterium | reverse complement strand
CGGCCCGTCTTCCACCGCCGTCAGGCAGTTCTCCACCAGCTCGGGCGGGAAGGGGGCCGGGTGCGGGGTGCCGGTGCGCTGGCTGATCCGCCAGACGCATCCCAGCGCGTTCGCCTTCGGGGCGAGGGTGAAGTCCTTTTTCGCGATCAGATAGATCACCTCGTAATTAGGCAGGAAATAGCCGGGGTTGAAATTGATCCCGCCCGACCGGTGCCAGATGATCACCTGGCGCACCGGAAAGCCCGCCACGATATCCTGCCGGTCCTGCAGAAGGCCGTTCTGCACCCGCCATTTGTGGTTGTAGAAGATTGCCCCGTCGGGGCGCAGCAGGCGCATCATTTCGGCAAGGCAGCGGCGCTGCCAGCCGACATAGGCGGCGTGCGGCATGGCATCCAGATGTGTGGCATAGCCGTGAAGCAGCGCCGCCTGTTCCCATTTGCCACCGCGCCCGTCACGCATGCCATTGCCGGTGGAATTGCGAAGATTATAGGGCGGCGAGGTAACCACCGCCTTGATGCTGCCGCTGGGAAGGCGCTGCATCACCTCAAGGCAGTCACCATGAAGAAGCGCGCCTTGCGGGTGGGTGACCGGGGTGGCCGGGGTGGCGGGCGCGTCGGTGTTGCCGGGGCTGGCAGGGTTGTAAGGACTGCCGGGGCTAACGGTGGGATGCGAGCTGGAATCTGTCGGGGTGCGGTCCGGTGGGGGGTTTCTTTTGTCCGGGCGGCCCGGTGCCTGGAACAAGGCATGAAGGTGATCGATGGCATGCGCCAGAATGGCGTTGCCGGGACAGTCGCCTGCGGACAAGTCGGACCTCCGGTGTTTCCCGGAATCTCCCGGAATTTCGTCGCCCCGGTAATACACCACTCAGCTTAAGAAGACGTTAATGAGACCGGAAGAAATGTGGCGTGCGAAAGCCGGATGCAAGCCGCGTAGAAACCCTGTATGGTCTTCGCCATCAGTTTCCGTCTCCGTCTTCATGCCAGAACCATGTCCGCCAGAACCCCACACCGGTCGACACTTTCGACACGTCGCCCCGACACCGCCGACAAACGCCGCGGCCAGTCCGATGATGCGCGTATCACCGTCGTGCTGGGGCCGACCAATACCGGCAAGACGCATCTCGCGCTGGAGCGGATGACAGGCCATGCCACCGGCATGATCGGCTTTCCGCTGCGGCTTCTGGCGCGCGAGAATTATGACAGGCTGGTGGCCCGCCATGGTGCTGGCAAGGTCGGGTTGATTACCGGCGAGGAGCGCATACTGCCGCCTGGCGCGCGCTATCTTTGCTGTACCGTGGAATCAATGCCGGTCGGCACCGGCGGCGTCGGGGCAGGCATGTCCGTCGGCGATGAGACCGGTCTGCCACGGCGTTTCGATTTTGTCGCTGTCGACGAGGTGCAGCTTGCCGGCGACCGGGAACGTGGCCATGTCTTTACCGACCGCATCCTGCATGCCCGGGGCATTCATGAGACGATGTTTCTCGGTGCGGAAACCGCCGGGCCGCTGCTTCGCAAGATGCTTCCCGATGCCAGATTCGAGTCGCGCCGGCGGATGTCGGTGCTGAGCTTTGCCGGCTCGAAGAAGCTGACCCGCCTGCCACGCCGCAGCGCAGTGGTCGCCTTCGGTGTTGCCGATGTCTATCAGATCGCCGAACTTGTCCGCCGCCAGCGGGGCGGGGCGGCCGTGGTGATGGGACGGCTCAGCCCGCGCACCCGCAATGCTCAGGTCGAGCTGTACCAGAATGGTGATGTCGATTTCCTCGTCGCGACGGATGCCATCGGCATGGGGTTGAACCTTGATCTGAACCATGTGGCGTTGGCCTCTGACATGAAGTTCGATGGTCGCCAGATGCGTCGGCTGACCGCTGCCGAGATGGCGCAGATCGCCGGCCGTGCTGGCCGCCATACGAATGACGGCACATTTGGTGTCACCGATGGTTGCGAGCCACCGGAGCCGGAAATGATCGAGGCCATTGAGCAGCACCGGTTCGAGCCGATCCGCAATTTCTGGTGGCGCTCCCGCGATGTCGATTTCTCGTCGGTTGGCAATCTTCTGGCCTCGCTCGAGGCGCCGCCGCCGATGCCGTTCCTGTTCCGCAAGGCCGATGCGCTTGATCATCGGGCGCTGGTGACGCTGGCGGAACGCCCGGACGTGCGCGATCGTGCTGTCGATTCGGCGCAGGTGCGCCTGCTGTGGGATGTGGCCTGCATTCCCGATTTTCGGCAGAGCCTGAATGACGATCATTATGATCTTCTTGCCAGCCTTTATGGCCAGCTTGCCGAGACCGGAACGCTTGCCACCGAGATGGTGGCCCGCGCGATGTCACAGCTCGACCGGCTGGATGGTGACATCGACACACTGATGACAAGGCTTGCCTATATCCGCACATGGACCTATGTCACGCACCGTACGGGCTGGACAGATAACCCCGCTGAATGGCAGGATCGGGCACGTTCGATCGAGGACCGGCTTTCAGACAGTCTGCATGACCGTCTGTCGGAGCGGTTCATTGACCGGCGCGCTGCGCATTTGAGTCGCAAGTTGAAGGAAACCAGGAATCTCATGGCGTCAGTGAAGAGTGACGGTACGGTACTTGTCGAAGGTGAAGAGGTCGGCGTTCTTGACGGCTTTGTGTTTCGCCCGACATTGACCGAAGGTGACGAGAAATCAACCATTCTGGCAGCGGCCCGCCGTGGTCTGCCTGACGAAATCGAGGCGCGTGTCCGCGCTTTTGCTGCGTCGGCAACGCCGGCCTTCCGGCTGAATGAGGAAGGTCAGATCAGCTGGCGGGACTCGGTGGTGGCACGCCTGGTACGCGGCGACGGGCTCTATGCCCCGCGCCCTGATCTCATCGCGAGCGAGCTTTTGTCGATCGACCAGGCGCAAAGGTTGAACGCGCGTCTGTCTGAATTCGTCGCCGAACATGTCCGCGAGGTTCTGGGACGGCTTGTTGTTCTCGAGGCGGCGGAAAGCGCCCCGCTTCCCGAGCGCAAGCCGCAGCGTCATCACCCGCAGCCACCCAAGCCTGAGGCCGAGGCGGTCGACGAGGCGCCATCCGGCCCGACCAAGGACGAGATCGCGGCCACTCCGCCCGCAGAGCAGCCTGAAGTCGGTGAAAAGCCGGAGATCATCGAAACGGTGGAAGCAGCGCCGACCCCGCTGTCCGGTGCCGCAAAGGGACTGGCGTTCAGCCTGTTCGAGGGACTTGGCACATTGCCTGCGATGGCGGTTTCGCAACAGCTTCGCGGCCTTTCCGAGACTGACAAGCCGCGCCTTGCCCGGCTTGGCCTGAGGTTTGGTGTGGAGTCGATCTATCTTCCCGACTTGTTGAAACCTGCACCGATCGAGCTTCGTGCGCTGCTCTGGAATCTTTATCACGGCGCGGAAGGCGTGTTTCATGCACCGCCGCCGGCAGGACGCGTCGCCATCGATGCGGTCGAGGGTGTTCCCGATGATTTCTGGCTCGCGGTCGGCTATCGCCGACTCGGTGGGCGGGTGATGCGTGTCGACATGGTCGAGCGGGTCGCGCTTGTCGTCCGCAACGCCGCACGCGAGGGCCAGTTCAGGATCAATGAGGAGATGCTGTCACTCGCCGGGGCCACGCGTGAACAGATGGGCGCGATGCTTGTTGACATGAACTGCAAAATCGTCGGCGAGGAAGCTGATGAAGACCCGGAAAAGCCGGCGATTCAGATTTTCGAACGGGTGCGCAGACAGCGTGGGGACGGCGCTCAGCGTGACCGGCGCCGGCGTGAGGATGGTGGCAATCAGGCGCGTCCGTCCGGCAAGCGCCGCGATGGTGAGCGCGGCAAGCCGCCCCGCAAGAAGGGCGGACCAAACCGTGGCCAGCAGGACCGTCCGCAGAATTTCTCGGCGAAGAGCCGCGAGCCTGATCCCGACTCACCCTTTGCCGTTCTGGCCGGGTTGAAGCTGAAACAGTGAGCGGCGGAGACGCCACCGACAAGGCGCTGCGGCTGGACAAGTGGCTGTGGTATGCCCGTTTTTTCAAGACCCGCGCAAATGCGACGCGCGCCATTTCCGGCGGGCGCTTCCGGCTGGATGGCGAGGTGATGAGCAAGCCGCACCGGGCGGCACAGCCCGGGCAGGTTCTGACCTTCACGCAGGGCGACTGGGTGCGGGTGATCCGGATTATTGCGCTTGGCAGCAGGCGCGGTCCGGCGAGCGAGGCCGTCGAACTGTATGAGGATCTGTCGCCGGAGCGTCCAAAGCGGCAGGGCGACAAGGCCGCGGAACCAGATTTCGAGATGCGCGAGAAAGGTGCCGGCAGGCCGACGAAGCGGCACCGGCGCGAGACACAGAAGTTGAAGTCGGACCTTGAACAGGACTGAGGAACAGGATCATGCTGGCAAGACTGGGAAACTGGATTCGAGATTTTACCGAGGACGAGGCGGCTGCGCCGTCCGGTGATGCGGAATGGGCCCGCGCCCTGGCCGGGCTGCTTGTCGAAGCGGCGATGGCAGATGGCGAGATTGACGAGGGTGAGCGCCGGCAGATGTCACGTGTCCTGGCTGGCCAGCTGCAGCTTGGGCCGGACGAGATCGACGCCATTATCGACGGGGCCCTCGACAGCCATGAGGGGCGTGTCGAAATCTACGGGCTGGCCCGCTCCATCAGGGCGGAGACCGAGCCGGAAGACCGCGTCGCCATCATGGAGATGGCCTGGATGGTGGTGTTGGCGGATGGCGAGCTGCATGACTATGAATCACAGCTCATGCGCCGTCTTGCCGGGCTGTTATATGTCGATGACATCGAATCAGGACGCGCCGCAAAACGCGCCCGTGCGCGGCTGTCACTGGACAGCTGATCAGAGCTTGTCGGTCGCGTGGGTTTGCGATACAACCCTTCGCCTGTCCGCACCCCGTTGCCCGCCCGTGCCCAGGAGAGCTTCAGATGACCTACATCGTCAATGACAACTGCATCAACTGCAAATACACCGACTGTGTCGAGGTGTGTCCGGTGGATTGTTTCTACGAGGGCGAAAACATGCTTGTCATTCATCCGGACGAATGTATCGATTGCGGTGTGTGCGAGCCGGAATGCCCGCCGGAAGCGATCTTGCCTGATTCTGAGCCGGAAGCCGAAAAATGGCTGGAAATCAATCGTGAGATGTCAGAAATCTGGCCAAACATCACGCAGCGTTCCGATCCGATGCCGAACGCCGAGGCGGCCAAGGAAGAGACCGGCAAATTCGAGAAGCATTTCTCGAAGAATCCGGGCGAGGGAAGCTGACGCCGCGGTGTGCGGGTGGCCCCCTCTTGTCGGGGCGCCCGCGCGTACCAGCGCCGGTGTCGATGGTGCGTTGCAACCGCGTGCGTGATTGATTTTTCGATTAATTTCACGTATATTTCAAAAGAGTTACAACATAACTCTAAGACAAGGCATCCCCGAAAGGCTGTGCGCGCTGGCGTCATGTTCTCGGGGACAGCTGGTTTTTGTCCTCGATAGGTGAGGCGAAAATCAGTGGGGCAGAGGTTGACACAGATGCGGCGCCTGCGTCGTGATCGAATTACAGCCAGATGGCCCGGCCGGCGACAACAGACTGGGAACGCGACAGACAGGTATCGCGGCTGACAAGGAATGAACATGGCGAAGAAGACCGAAGCAGCCTTCAAGGAAGATGATTTTGTAGTTTATCCGACGCATGGCGTTGGGCGCATACTCGGGACCGAGAGCCGCGAGATCAGCGGCGCCACCATCGAAATGCTGGTGGTCCGGTTCGAGCATGACCGCATGACCCTTCGGGTGCCGATGGACAAGGCGCGCTCGCTTGGGCTTCGCACACTGAGTTCGAAGAAGCAGATGGAACAGGCCATCACCACACTGCAGGGCAGGGCACGCGTACGTCGCACCATGTGGTCGCGCCGCGCCGCCGAGTACGAGACCAAGATCAAGTCCGGCGACCCGGTATCGATTGCCGAGGTGGTGCGTGACCTGCATCGTCGCACCAACCAGTCGGAGCAGTCCTATTCCGAGCGGCAGATGTATCAGGCGGCGCTGGAACGGCTGGCGCGTGAGTTCGCCGCGATCGAGAAGATCGACCAGGAAGCCGCGGCGATGAAGCTTGAGGATCTGATGGACGCCGCCTGACCGCGGGTCCAACCATTTTGCA
>JAYOST010000004.1:13635-34054 GCA_038139365.1 Alphaproteobacteria bacterium | reverse complement strand
GCTGGTCTGCGGACATCTTCATCTGGGTCAAATGACGTCGTTCTGTGGTATCTTGTGCTCATGGCCAATGCATTCATCCAGGAAAAAGAATTGTTCCCGATCCAACCGCCTTTCTCCAGCGGCACGCTGGACCGCGGCCTTCACCAGATTTATTTCGAGGAATGCGGCCGTGCCGATGGCAGACCCGTATTGTTCCTTCATGGGGGTCCGGGGGCTGGAATTTCGGCGACACACCGTCGGCTGTTCAATCCTGACAGGTTCCGCTGCGTGCTGTTCGACCAGCGCGGGTGTGGACGGTCCACACCGCATGCCGAGACAGCCCAGAACACGACCCATGACCTGATCGCCGATATAGAGGCGCTGCGGAAGCGTCTTGGCATCGACAGCTGGCTGCTGTTTGGAGGGTCGTGGGGCAGCACGCTGGCACTGGCCTATGCCATCGCACATCCCGAGCGGGTAACAGGCCTGATATTGCGCGGCATTTTCCTTGGCACCCGCGCCGAGGTTGACTGGTTCCTCTATGATATGGGCCGGTTTTTCCCCGAGGCCTATCAGGAATTCGTAGACTATCTTGCTCGCGAAGACCGTGGCGATATCCTGATGAGTTATCACGACAAGCTCACCAGTGATCAGGCGCTTGTTCACCAGCCAGCGGCGGAACGCTGGGCGTCATATGAAACAAGCTGTTCAACGCTGCGCGCCGGCGCACGGCGGGTGACTGGCAAATCGGCGCTCAGCATGGCCCGGCTGGAGGCTCATTATTTTGCCAATGACTGTTTCATGCCGCCAGATCACATCATGTCGAACATCGGTGTGATCAGACATCTGCCGGCGCATATCATCCAGGGGCGGCACGATGTGATCTGCCCGCCGATGACAGCACACCGTCTTGCCGAGGCGTGGGGTCGGAACGCGACGCTCCGGCTGGTTGATGATGCCGGCCATTCGACCTTCGAGAGCGGCATTGCGCATGCGCTTCTGGCGGCACTTGACGAATTCGCCGTCTAGGTTGGGCATTCGTGCTCCCCATAGCAGGTAAATTGGGATACAGTTTCTACCATACCGAAGCCTGTCGACGGGATTGACCGTTGAGGCCCACAGGTGCGGTCTACGCACCATGAAGGAGCCTGACCATGAGCAAGACAAAGCCGGGCGTTGAGACATCGGCCGGTGAAAGGCATCACCGGATCACCAACAACAACGCCATTGACCTTCATGTCGGGAAGCGGCTGCGGCTTCGCAGAACCCTTCTCGGAATGAGCCAGGAACAGCTTGGCAGCGAGCTTAACATCACGTTTCAGCAGGTGCAGAAATACGAGCGCGGTGCCAACAGGATCAGTGCATCGCGCTTGTGGGACATGAGCCAGATTCTCGACGTGCCGGTCAGCTATTTCTTTGACGACATGTCGGAAGTGACAATGCGGAACTCGCCGCGCCGGGTGGCGCGCGGCGTTGACGATGCGGATCACGGCGACGAGCAGATCAAGGATCCGATGGCGCGTCGTGAAACGCTTGAGCTTGTGCGGACATATTATAGTATTGAACAGGCAACGGTGCGAAAGCGTGTTGCCGAGATGGTCAAGTCGATCGCGATGACGCTTGCCGGCAACTGACCGGCGGCAGGAAAGGGATGCAGAATGAATGAAACCTCCCAGGCTGGCGCCGCCGAGCTTGCCGCAATCAGTTTCGAGGACGCGCTTCGTGAGCTTGAAGGCATTGTGGCTTCGCTTGAGCGTGGTGACGTCTCGCTTGATGATGCCATTGCCGCCTTTGAGCGTGGTACCGCGCTGAAGGCGCATTGCCAGGCGCGTCTCGAGGAGGCGCGCATGAAGGTTGAGCAGATCCGCCTTCCGGCGGATGGTGGTGCCCCCGAAGCGGCAACGCCGTTCAGCGCTGACGCGTAGCAATATGACTCTGCCGCAATCGGTGCGTGATGACGCTGCCGCTGTCGAGGCGCATCTCCAGACTATGTTCGCGGATATGACCGGGCCTGCTGACAGGCTGGCGGCGGCGATGCGCTATGCGACCATGAATGGTGGCAAGAGGTTGCGTGCCTGCTTGGTGATGGCGGCCGGGCGGCTGGCCGCTGGCGGCAAGGCACAGGATGGATTGATCGAGGTGGCGGCGGCGGTCGAATGCCTTCATGCCTATTCCCTGATCCATGACGATCTGCCGGCGATGGATGACTCCGATACGCGCCGCGGTAATCCGGCCTGCCATATCGCCTTTGACGAGGCGACAGCAATCCTTGCCGGCGACGCGCTGCAGACGCTGGCGTTCGAATTGCTTGCCGCGCCCAAGACGCATGCTGACGGCGCGGTGCGCGCGGCGCTGGTTGCGGCACTGGCCCACGCGGCAGGTCTCGATGGGATGGCCGGCGGGCAGATGCTTGATCTTGAGGCAGAAACCCGCCCCATGGTTCTTGACGAGGTGCGTCAGATGCAGGCGATGAAGACCGGCGCGCTGATCCAGTTCGCGGCGGTGGCTGGCGGCCTTCATGGTCAGGCGGAGCCGGTGATGCAGGCGGCGCTGGAACGCTACTCACGTGATCTTGGGCTGGCCTTCCAGATTGCCGATGATCTTCTGGATTATGACAGCGACAGTGCCACCCTTGGCAAACCGGCGGGGCAGGATGCCGGTCGCGGCAAGGCAAGCTTTGTTGTGCTGATGGGACTCGAGCCGGCGCGGCAGGCGGCAGGAAAGCTGATTGCCGGGGCGGACGCCGCGCTTGACCCTTGGGCGGTTGGCGCCGTGGCAGAGCAGGCGGCTGCGCTGTGTGCGATTGCGCGATTCGCTATTGAACGCCGTTCGTGATAGTTTTGATTTGGTTAGATTGTTGAGTTGAGAGGCCGGCTCCCCCCAATGGCCGGAACACCCATGACCGCGACCCCCCTGTTGGACGGAATCGCCAGCACCGATGAGCTGCGCCGGTTGCCAGAAAGCGATCTGCAGCGGCTGGCTGCCGAGCTTCGCACCGCCACCATCGGTGCCGTGTCGAAGACAGGTGGCCATCTGGGCGCCGGGCTTGGCGTCATCGAGCTGACGGTAGCACTGCATTATGTCTTCCAGACACCACATGACAGGCTGATCTGGGATGTCGGCCACCAGGCCTATCCGCACAAGATCCTGACAGGGCGGCGTGACCGCATCGAGACACTTCGCCAGAAAGAGGGGCTGTCGGGCTTTACCAAGCGCAGCGAGTCTGAATATGACCCGTTTGGTGCCGGTCATTCATCGACCTCGATCTCGGCCGGTCTCGGCATGGCGGTCGGCAGTGACATCCAGGGGATCAAGCGCAATGTCATCGCGGTGATCGGCGATGGCGCGATGAGCGCAGGCATGGCGTTTGAGGGCATGAATAATGCCGGCGCGTCTGATTCACGCCTGATCGTCATCCTGAATGACAATGACATGTCGATTGCCCAGCCTGTCGGCGCGATGAGCAGCTATCTCTCGCGGCTCATCACTTCAGAGCCGTTCCATTCGATCCGTGACCTGATGCGCGAAGTTGCCAGCCGTTTTCCTGCCGAGATCGAGCGCACCGCGCGACGGGCCCGTGAGGCGGCCCGCGACCTGATCAGCGGCAATTCGGTGTTCAGCCAGCTTGGGTTTCTTCATATCGGCCCGATCGACGGCCATGACATGTCGCATCTTCTGCCTGTTCTGAAGAACATCCGCGATGGTCATGCGCGCGGGCCGGTGCTGGTTCACGTCGTCACAGAAAAGGGCAAGGGCCATCCCTTTGCCGGGCCATCGGCCGAAAAATATCATGCGGTTCCAAAATTCGACGTGATAACCGGAACACAGCATAAATCTGCCGGCAACGCGCCAAGCTACACCTCGGTTTTTGCCGATGGTCTGATCGCGGCTGCCGAGGAAGATGACAGGATTGTCGCGATCACCGCGGCGATGCCGTCGGGAACCGGTCTCGACAAGGTGAAGACGCGCTTTCCTGGGCGGGTATTCGATGTTGGTATTGCCGAGCAGCATGCGGTGACCTTTGCCGCCGGCCTTGCCACCGAAGGCATGAAGCCGTTCTGTGCGCTCTATTCGACCTTCCTGCAACGTGGTTACGACCAGATCGTGCATGATGTCGCCATCCAGAACCTGCCGGTCAGATTCGCCATCGACCGCGCCGGCGTGGTCGGCAATGACGGGGCGACCCATGCCGGCGTCTATGATGTGGCCTATCTGTCCTGTCTTCCGAACATGGTGATCATGTGCCCGTCGGATGAGGCCGAGCTTCTTCACATGACCGCCACCGCCGCCGCCTATGATGACGGGCCGAGCGCACTGCGCTATCCACGCGGTGAGGGGGTTGGCATCGACCTTCCCGAAAAGGGCACGGCGCTGCCGATCGGCAAGGGGCGGGTGATCCGTGAGGGCACCGGCACAGCCATCCTGTCGCTGGGAACACGGCTTGCCGATTGTCTTGCTGCTGCTGACGAAGTTGCGGGTGGGGACGGCTTTACCATTGCCGATGCGCGCTTTGCCAAGCCGCTTGATACCGAGCTTCTCGACAGGCTGGCCACCAGTCATGACCGTCTGGTGATTGTCGAGGAAAACAGCCCCGGCGGTTTCTCCGCGCATGTGCTGCAGTATCTGGCCAATCAAGGGCATCTCGATGGTGGGCTGGCAGTGCGTTGCCTGTCACTGCCGGACGCAATGATTGATCATGACAGCCAGGCAGGCCAGCTTGCCTTCGCCGGGCTCGATGCTGCTGGCATTGCCGCCGCGCTTCGTGATCTGACCGGCAGCGCGGCAGCCAACAAGCTGGCCAAATCCGTCACCCGCACCAAGAGCTAGCGTGTCTCAAGACGCTGGCGATCAATCCCCGCTACGCGCCGACGCGCTGATGGTGAAGCGCGGGCTTGCTGCCTCGCGCGAGCGCGCCCAGGCGATGATTGCTGATGGCAAGGTCATGGTCGCGGGCGTGGTGCTGGCCAAAGCGTCGCGGCGGTTGCCGCAGGATGCCGATATCAGTGTCACTTCCGCGGACATCCCCTGGGTCAGTCGCGGTGCGCTGAAGCTCATTGGCGGGCTGCAGGCCTTTCCCGCGCTTGATCCGCGCGGCCTGTTCTGTGTCGATATCGGGGCCAGTACGGGCGGCTTTACCGAAGTGCTGCTGGCGCGCGGCGCGGCGCATGTTGTCGCTATCGACGTCGGCCATGGCCAGCTTCACCCTCGTCTGGTGGCGGATCCAAGGGTGGAATCGCGTGAGGGGGTCAACGCGCGGCATCTGACAGCAGCTGAATTTAGGCAGCCACCCAAGATGATTGTCTGTGATGCCTCTTTCATCTCACTGACCAAGGTCTTGCCGCCGGTGATGGAACTGGCCGCACCGGAGGCGGTTTTGCTGGCACTGATCAAGCCGCAATTCGAGGTTGGGCGCGCGCAGATTGGCAAGGGCGGCATTGTGCGTGACAAGCAGGCTGTGGCGGATGTGGTGGCTGGCATGGAACACTGGCTTGTCGCCGAGATGGGCTGGAACCTGATCGGCACCACGCCGTCACCGATCGCCGGACAGGATGGCAATCGTGAATTCCTTCTGGCCGGGCGCAAGGGCTAGTCGGCGAACAGCCCGCACTGCGCCTTGTGGCGCATCAGAAGGTCGGCAAGTGTCACCGCCATCATCGCTTCGGCAACAGGAACGCCGCGGATGCCCACACAGGGGTCGTGACGCCCCTTGGTCACCACCTCGACATCCTCACCATCGAGATTGACCGAGCGGCGCGGCGTCAGGATCGAGCTCGTCGGCTTGATGGCGACGCGCACCACAAGCTGCTGTCCGGTCGAAATGCCGCCAAGAACACCGCCATTATTGTTGGCGAGGAACTGCAGGCCATCAGGGCCTGACCGCATTTCGTCTCCAGCCTCGCGGCCATCCATGGTGGCAAGCGCGAAGCCGCCGCCGATCTCGACCCCCTTCACCGCGTTGATGGTCATCATCGCGGCTGCCAGTTCGCTGTCGAGCTTGCCATAGATTGGCTGGCCAAGCCCGGCGGGGATGCCGTCAGCGACAATTTCGAGGATGGCGCCGGCTGAGCTTCCGGCCTTGCGGACCTCGTCGAGATAGTCTTCCCAGTCCTTGGCCGCCTTGGCGTCAGGGCAGAAAAACGGATTGTTCGCGGTCTCGTCCCAATCGAGGCGGTCACGGTCAATGGCATGTGGGCCGATCTGCACAACCCCGCCGCGGATGCTGAAATCAGGGCCAAGGGCGCGGCGCAGCAGCTGATCGGCGATCGCGCCCGCCGCCACCCGTACCGCGGTCTCGCGCGCCGATGACCGGCCGCCGCCGCGATAGTCGCGAATGCCGTATTTTTCCTGATAGGTGAAATCGGCATGGCCGGGGCGGAACTGCCGCGCGATCTCACCATAATCCTTGGAGCGCTGATCCTTGTTACGGATCAGCATCGCCACCGGTGTGCCTGTCGTCATGCCCTCAAAGACGCCGGACAGGATTTCCACCTTGTCATCCTCGCGGCGCTGCGTGACAAACCGGCTCTGCCCCGGCTTGCGACGGTCAAGATAGGGCTGCACGATCTCTTCGGACAGGGCCAGGCGCGGCGGAACACCATCGACGATACAGCCGATGCCGGGGCCGTGGCTTTCACCGAAACTGGTAAAGGAGAACAGCGTTCCGAAACTGTTGTCCGCCATGTCAGACGACCGAGATGTCGGGCGCGTCAACAGCCTTCATGCCGACTACGTGATAGCCGCAATCGACATGGTGGGTCTCACCTGTCACGCCAGAGGAGAGGTCGGACAGCAGATAGAGCCCGGCCCCGCCCACATCATCGAGCGTGACATTACGTTTCAGTGGCGAGTTGTATTCGTTCCATTTCAGGATATAGCGGAAATCCCCGATTCCCGATGCCGCAAGCGTCTTCATCGGCCCGGCTGACAGGCCGTTTACCCGGATGTTGCGCCCGCCAAGGTCGACCGCAAGATAGCGCACTGATGCCTCGAGTGCGGCCTTCGCCACACCCATCACGTTATAGTGCGGCATGACCCGCTCGGCCCCGTAATAGGTCAGCGTCAGCAGCGCGCCGCCATCATTCATCATCGCCGCCGCCTTGCGGGTGATTTCGGTGAAGGAATAGACCGAGATATCCATGGTCCGCTGGAAATTGTCACGGCTTGTATCGACATAGCCGCCCTTCAGTTCTTCCTTGTCGGAATAGGCAATGGCGTGCAGCACGAAATCGAGCGTGCCCCATTCCTTGGCAAGCCGCTCGAACACGGCATCGACACTGGCCTCGTCAGTCACATCGCAGGGAAGGACCAGGTCGCTGCCGACCGATGCCGCCAGCGGGCCAACACGCTTGTGCAGCGCCTCGCCCTGAAACGTGAACGCCAGCTCCGCGCCCTGCTCGGCAAGCTTTGAGGCGATTCCCCAGCCAATTGACCGGTCATTCGCCACGCCCATGATGAGGCCCCGCTTGCCGGCCATTACGCCACCTGTTGTCTTCTGCGACATCGTCTTCCCGTCCTTGCGGTGAGTTGCGTAAATATGCGCGCCAATATGGCACGGCTGGTCTATCACGACAAGCCAGCCAGGCCGGTAACAGCCGCCGGTGCCAGCCGCAATGCCAACCAGAACGCGGACCTGTTTTCAGTCTGCGCCCTAGCGGAGCGAATAGGTTGTCTTGCGGGAGATTTCGACCCGCTGGTTCGCGGCAAGTGGCGCGTTGGTCTCGATGGTGATGATCTTGTTGTCAACCTCGATCCGGTGCCGATATCCGGTGATTTCCTGGATGGTCTCCTCGATCATCACGGTGCGGACATTGCAGACCTGCTGGTCGCGATAGCCTACGATCTGCTGGGTTGGCTGCTGCTTTTTCTTTTTCGCATGCTCGCGCCCAAGAATTGCACCAACCACCGCACCGGCGGCGCCGGCGCCGTCATTGTCGGATGCCTTGTTGCCGATGGCAGACCCGATCACGCCGCCAATGATCATCGCGCCAAGATCGCTGTTCTCGCCACCACCACTTGCCGAGGCCTGGCCATAAATCGGCACCTGCTGGGTCTCGCAGACCTTTTCATCAGACGGCGTCTTGCGGATATAGCTCGTGCGGATCGGGTCGGACGCCGCGACGGTACCGATGACAGTCTCGATCCGTGTCTCAGCGGTGACTGGCATCGCGGCCATTGCCCCGGTCGCCGCCATCGCGGCCAGAATGGCAGTAGTCCGCCTGAAGAGGGAAAGACGTGACATGGTGTGCCCCTTGGTTTCTGGTTTATTTGCAGGATTACCAATAGCGGTGAATTTGTACAAAATTGTGGCAGTTCGAATGCCGGCAGAAAGGCTCCCGGAAATGCCGGTGGAAATACCGCTGGACACACCTGTGTGCATTCCAGTTCAGAGGCGAAGGTTGGTGGTGATGTCTGCGCCCGTTGTCAAAGCCGGATGATCTTCCCATTTAATAGGTCTGGAAACACAGCCCCGCCGGCACAGGAATGGCCGGCTACGGAGACAATGGTCATGCAGATTGAGGCGGGAACAAATCCCTTCACCCTGTTCGAATCCTGGTACCGCGAGGCGGTTGAGGCGGAGATCAATGATCCCGATGCCATCGCGCTTGCCAGTGTCGATCCGTCAGGCATGCCCTCGGTCCGGATGGTGCTTTTGCGGCAATGGTCGGATGAAGGATTCTTCTTCTTCACCAACTATGAGAGCCGCAAGTCTGGTGAGCTTCTGGCGACTGGCAAGGCGGCTTTCTGCCTCCACTGGAAGAGCCTGAGACGGCAGATCCGCGTCACCGGCGAGGTCAGCAAGGCGAGCGCTGAGCGCTCCGATGCCTATTTCGCCTCGCGCGGACGGGGCAGCCGGATCGGTGCCTGGGCGTCAGCGCAGTCGCGTCCGCTCGACTCCCGCGAGGCGCTGGCCGCCGCTGTCGCCGCTGTCGAAGACCGCTTCCCCGACGACGTGCCGCGCCCGCCGCATTGGGGCGGGTTCCTGATCGCTCCCGAGGAAATCGAATTCTGGGCGGATGGTGAACATCGGCTTCACGACCGCTTCCGTTTTACCCGTGACGGTGATGGTGGATGGGATATCCAACGTTTGAACCCCTAGGGCAAAGCTGAAAAACCTCTTATGTGGCGGCCCGATAAGCACTGTGTCGCAGCAAGCCTAAACACGTCAAAACTGGTCGCATGGCAGACGCTTTTCCCTGTCTGTTTTGCCTAACATCCGACGCAGGGCAAGGGTTCCGCATGTATTGTTGACGGTGCCACTGCCGTGACCAGAAGAGTCTGAAACCGCGAACCGGTCACCACTGCCAGTTGCTGGCGGTGCGTCCCGACGCCGTTGAATATGACGCTGTTGGATATGTTGCAGGGAGATGGCGCAATGAAGACACATGCACGTGTGGTTGTGATCGGGGGCGGGGTCGTTGGTGTCAGCGCGCTCTATCATCTGGCGAAAAAAGGCTGGAGCGATGTTGTCCTGATCGAGCGCAAGGAGCTCACCTCGGGGTCAACATGGCACGCCGCCGGGCTGCTTCCGTTGTTTAATATGTCCTATTCGGTCGGGCAGATTCACAAATATTCGGTAAAGTTCTATCAGGAGCTCCAGGAAGAAACCGGCATGAATGTCGGCTTCCGTAACGTCTCCAATATCCGTCTGGCACAGACCCAGGATCGGATGGACGAATATCGCCAATATGCGGGTGTGGCCAGCACCATCGGGGTGCAGGTTGATTTCCTGACCCCTGACGAGGTGAAGGACATCTGGCCGCTCTGCAACACAGAGGGACTTGTTGGTGCCATTCGTCATCCGGATGATGGCTATATCCAGCCTGCCGACCTGACCCAGGCGCTGGCCCGTGGGGCCCGCGACCGCGGTGCCGAAATCTATCGCAACACCACGGTGACAGGCATCTCCCGGACCGAAGCCGGAGAATGGAAGGTGACCACCGACAAGGGCGAGATCACCTGCGAGCATGTGATCAGCGCAACCGGCAACTTCGCCCGCCAGACCGGCCGCATGGTCGGGCTGAACGTGCCGGTGATCCCGGTCGAGCACCAATATATCGTCACCGAGCCGCATGACGACATCAAGGCGCGCCAGGCTGCCGGCCTTCCGGAGATGGGCGTGCTTCGCGACTCCGACGGGCGCTGGTACATGCGTGAAGAGGCCGGTGGCCTGATCCTTGGACCTTATGAGGCGGGCGCGCCGGCCTGCTATGTCAATGGGCCAAGCGCCGATTCCGAATATGAGCTGTTCCAGGAGGATCTGGAGCGTCTGGAGCCGCATATCGAATCCGCCATGCACCGCGTTCCCGCCTTTGGCGAGTCGGGCGTGAAAAAGGTCTATAACGGCGCGATTGCCTATACCCCTGACGGCAACCCGATCATCGGGCCGGCCTGGGACCTGCCGAATTTCTGGCTGAGTGAAGGCCACAGCTTTGGCATCACCGCCGCTGGCGGTGCCGGCTGGCAGCTTGCCGAATGGATTGTCGAGGGTGAGCCGACCATCGACATGCTTGGCGTCGATCCTCGCCGCTATGGCAGCTACACCACGGAATCCTACCTCACCGCGAAGAATGAAGAGGCGTATGAGAACGTCTTCGTCATCCATTACCCGGACGAGGAACGCGGCGCGGCACGTCCGCTTCGCACCGCCCCCTGCTATGACCGGTTGAAGGATCTTGGCGCGGTCTTCGGCCAGAAGTTCGGCTGGGAGCGTGCCAACTGGTTTGCCCCGGAAGGCACCCCGCAGGAGGATCACTGGTCGTTCCGCCGCTCCAACTGGTTCGAGCATGTCGGCAATGAAGTCCGCCACACGGCTGAGCATGCCGGTCTTCTCGACATGTCGGCCTTTGCCAAATGCCGGATTTCTGGCGCTGGCGCAGAGGCCTTCATGGACAATCTGACCGCCAACAAGCTGCCAAAGGGCATCGGGCGGGTGTCACTGTCACATGCCCTGACCGCGCGTGGTGGCGTGCATTCCGAATACACCATCCAGCGTGAATCCGCGGACAGCTTCTATGTCGTGTCCGCTGGCGCTGGCCAGAGGCTCGACCATGACTGGATCAAGAAGCATATGCCAACCGACGGATCGGTCCGCTTTGACAATCTGACCAATTCGATTGGTGTTCTGGTGCTGGCCGGGCCACGTTCCCGCGATATCCTGCAGAAACTGACCCGCACGGATCTGTCCAACGCCGCCTTCCCGTGGCTGTCGAGCAGGCTGATCGATGTGAATTTGGCACCCACCATGGCCTTTCGCATGAACTATGTTGGCGAGCTGGGATGGGAGCTTCACCACCCGATCGAATATCAGAACCATATTTTCGATGCGCTGATGGAGGCTGGAGCCGAATTCCAGCTGAAGCCTTTCGGCATCCGCGCCATGGATGCGATGCGTCTCGAGAAATCATACCGCATGATAGGCACCGAACTTTCGATTGAATATGCGGCGCTGGAAAGCGGCCTCGACCGCTTCGTTCATCTGAACAAGGGTGATTTCATCGGTCGCCAGGCGCTCAGTGAATGGCAGCAGCGCGGCTTTGCCAATGCGATGGTCACGCTCGAGGTGCATGATACCACTGATGCTGATGCCATTGGTGGCAACCCGGTGATGCTGCCGGGCGGTGAGGTGATCGGCCGGGCGACGAGTGGCGGCTACGGTTTCCGCCTCGACAAGTCGCTTGCCATGGCGATGGTGCGGCCCGATCTGGCCGCGATCGGCACCAAGCTTGAGATCGACATCCTCGACCAGCGGCTTGCCGCGACGGTGATCGAGGAATCGCCCTATGACCCGCAGAATGAAAAGCTTCGCGCCTAGGCCGGCAGATCCGGCAGGCTGGTCGAACAGACAGGAAAGACCGAAACATGGATGATACAGCAACAGAGGGACGCCGCGGGCGGCGTGGCGGTGGACGTGATGCGCGGCGACAGCTTCGCACAGGTGGCGGAGCGCAGGCAGCGCCCTATATTACCCGCAACACCCCGCCGGTCGACATCCTGACTGACGAGGCGGCGGAGATCATCGAGGCCAATGCCGAAACAATTCTCGAAGAGATCGGCATCGATTTTCTTGAGGATGCGGAGGCGCTGTCGCTTCTGAAGGATGCCGGCTGCGATGTCCGCGGCGAGCGCGTGCATTTCCCGCGCGGCCTTGCCCGCAAGCTGTGCGAGACGGCGCCGTCAAGCTACACCCAGCATGCCCGCAACCCGTCAAGGTCGGTCGAGATCGGCGGCAACAATATGGTGTTCGCGCCAGTCTATGGCCCGCCATTCGTGCGCGATCTGGAGAATGAGCGCCGCTATGCGACGATCGAGGACTTCCGCAATTTCGTGAAGCTTGTCTACATGCTTCCCGGCTTCCACCATTCCGGCGGCACCGTTTGCGAGCCTGTCGACCTGCCGGTGACCAAGCGGCATCTCGAGATGGTCTACGCGCACCAGCGCCTGTCCGATAAACCCTATATGGGGTCGGTCACCGCGCCCGGGCGCGCGCAGGACACCGTCGACATGTCGAAGATTCTGTTCGGCGAGGAATTCGTTGCCAACAACACGGTGATCACCAGCCTGATCAACGCCAACTCGCCAATGACATGGGATGGCACCATGCTTGGCGCGTTGAAGGTCTATGCCCGCAACAACCAGGCCTGCATCACCGCGCCATTCATCCTTGCCGGCGCGATGTCGCCCGTGTCCGTTGCCGGCACGCTGGCGCAGACCCTTGCCGAAGCGATGAGCGGCATTGCCTTCACCCAGCTGATCCGACCCGGCGCGCCGGTCGTGTTTGGCAGCTTCGCCAGCTCCATGTCGATGCAGACAGGCGCACCGACTTTTGGCACGCCGGAGCCTGCGAAGGTTCTTCTCGGCTGTGCGAAGCTGGCGCGCCGCCTGAATGTGCCGTTCCGGTCTGGTGGTTCCCTTACCGGCTCGAAGACAGCGGACGCCCAGGCGGCCTATGAATCAGCCAATACCATTATGCCGACGGTGCAGGGCGGGGTGAATTTCGTGCTGCATGCCGGTGGCTGGATGGAAGGCGGGCTTGTCGCCGACTATGCCAAGCTTCTCCTCGACGCCGATCAGCTGACGATGATGCAAAGCGTCGTCGACGGTATCGATGTCTCGGATAACGGACAGGCGATGGATGCGCTTCGTGAAACGGGTCCCGGCAAGCATTTCCTTGGCTCAAGCCATACCCAGGCGAATTTCGAAACCGCCTTCTGGCGCTCGGACCTTGCCGACAACACCACGTATGAGCAGTGGTCGGCCGAAGGGGCAGTGGAAAGCCATGAGCGTGCCCGCAAGCGCGCTGGCGAGATGCTGGAGACATATGTCGCGCCGGAGATCGACCCAGCCATCGACGAGGCGCTTCGCGCCTTCATCGACAAGCGCATGGAAGAGCTGCCAAACGCCGAATATTGAGGGTGATCTAGCTGCGGAAGCTGACGCCATACTCCATGCCGGCATCGAGAAGCCAGTCATGGACGTAAGGCGCAAAGCTTGTCCGGCAGATCATCGTGAACCTGTTGTCCTCGACAGCCAGCAATGTCACCGCGGCGTGGGACAGCATCGTTTGTGCGCACATTCCTGGGGTAAAGAGCGCCGGGTGAAGGTCCAGTGCGCATCCCTTGGCCAGCACCTGGCGCACCGCATGACCACGAAGGGACAGCGCGCACAGCCCGTCTGTTACATTGGTGACCGCGGCATGAACGGATTGCAGGTCAAGCATCAGCTGGCTGTGGAGATGAACCTCGGATCCAGCCTCGCACAACAGCAGGAATTCATCTGGACCAAGCCAGGCGAGGTGGCGGTCTCCGACCGTGACAAAGCTGTTGTTCGCGGGAAGCGCGGCACAGCCTGTATGGGTCTTCAGCGCCGGCAGTATGTCGGCGCCGCCGCGAAGATTGATCTTGCCGAGATGGGCAAGTTCGGCAAATACAAGACCCGGCTTGCCCCCCTCAGCGTTTTCGAAGCCGCCTGTATTACGGCCGGAAAGGGCGGAACGGCCCGGCGGGCGTCCACGGTTTTGCGCGATGCTAGCCATTGATGCGCTCTCCTTTCGGGTCATAGAAAACCGGCTCGACAACTTCAGCCTCGATTACCTTGCCATCCAGCATCGGCAGATAGACGGTGCCGCCCAGCAGCGCGCGTCCACCCTTCAGCATCGCCATGGCGATGGAGGCGCCGACATTTGGCGAATAGTAGGACGACGTGACCTGGCCAAGCATCTCCATCGGCATCGGCTGGTTCGGGTCGAGAACGGCGTGCGCGCCTTCCGGAATGACGGTCCGGCGGTCCCGTGTGCGCAGCCCGACGAGTTGCTTGCGGTCCTCGGCGGCCATCGAGCCGCGGGCGAGCGCGCGCTTGCCGATGAAATCTGGTTTCACCTTCGAGACGATCCAGTCCATGCCAAGGTCCTGCGGTGTCACTGAACCGTCGGTTTCCTGGCCGACGATGATGAAGCCCTTTTCGGCGCGAAGGACATGCATCGCCTCGGTGCCGTACGGGGTTATGCCATGCGTGGCGCCGGCCTCCATCAGAAGCTTCCACAACGCCAGCCCGTACCGCGCGCGGATGTTGATCTCATAGGAAAGTTCACCGGTGAACGAAATGCGGAAGATTCGCACCGGCAGTCCGGCGATATGCGCCTCGCGCATGGTCATGAAGGGGAAGTCTGACGGATCAAGACTAATATCGACGCCAGCCGCCTTCAGGATCTTGCCGGCGTTCGGGCCCGAAAGGGTGGCGACTGACCATTCTTCTGTCACCGATGTCAGATAGACTTTCAGGTCCGGCCATTCGGTCTGCAGCCATTCTTCCATCCAGTCGAGAACGCCGGCCGCGCCGCCGGTGGTCGTGGTCATGTGGAAGTGATTTTCGCCAAGACGCGTGGTCACCCCGTCATCCATGACCATGCCGTCATCCTTCAGCATCAGGCCATAGCGGCATTTGCCGATGCCAAGCTTCAGCCAGCTGTTGGTGTAGAGACGGTTCAGGAATTCCGCCGCGTCCGGTCCCTGGATATCGATCTTGCCAAGCGTCGAGGCGTCAAGGAGGCCGGCCGTGGTGCGAGCAGCCAGCACCTCGCGGTCGACGGCCTCACGCATGGTCTCGCCCTTCTGCGGGTAATACCAGGCGCGCATCCATTGACCGACATGCTCGAAGGTGGCGCCGTTTGCCCGGTGCCAGCTATCCATGCGGGTCAGGCGGGTCGGGTCGAACAACTCGCCAATATCGCGTCCGGCGATCGCGCCGAAGCCCGACGGTGTGTAGGGCATGCGGAAGGTGGTGGTGCCGACCGCCGGAATTTCATTGCCGAGGGATTCGGCCAGAATGGCCAGACCGTTGATGTTGGAGGTCTTGCCCTGGTCGGTGGCCATGCCAAGAGTGGTGTAACGCTTCACATGTTCGACCGACTGATAGCCTTCACGAACGGCAAGCTTCACATCCGAGGCTGTCACGTCATTCTGGAAATCAACAAAGGCCTTCGGGCCTTCGCCTTCTCCCTTGCCGTTGGCGATCTTCCAGGCAGCCAGTGGACGCCAGTTTTGTTGCGGGGCGCTGACCTCGGGTGGTGTGCCGGCCTCAATGTCAAAGCCGGCGTCTGTGGCGGCGGCGGTGCCGGCGCGCAGACCGTCCGCCATTGCCTTGGCCGTGTCGAACACGCCATTGCCGGCACCGGCGTTGAAGCTGGCTTCATGAACGGTTGTCGGTTTGAAACACAGCAGCCGTTCGTCCCATCCAAGCTTGCCACGCGCCTGCGAATGCAGATGGACCGCAGGTGACAAGCCGCCCGACATCGCCAGAAGGTCGCAATCCATATGGATCGGGTCATCAAGAACGGCGCTCGCGCCCTCATTCACCGGTGAGATCTCGACCCGCGCGATGCGCTGCGTGCCGGCGGCAATCGTCACGGCGGAGCCGCTCATGATCTCGATACCGACGGCTCGTGCCGCTTTCACCACACCGCCCTTCAGGTCGCGCCGCAGATCGACAATGACGACATGCGCACCAGCACCATGAAGCGCGAGTGCGGTGCGATAGGCATCGTCATTGTTGGTGAAAACGACGGTGCGGTTGCCCGGCACCACGCCATAGCGGTTGATATAGGTCCGGACCGCCCCGGACAGCATCACCCCGGGAAGGTCGTTTCCGGAGAATACGAGCGGGCGTTCATGCGCGCCCTGGGCCAGAATAGTCTGGCCAGCGCGGACCTTCCACATGCGCTGGCGCGGCAGATGCGCCGGCCGTTCGCCAAGATGGTCGGTGACCCGCTCGGTCAGGGTCAGATAGTTGTGGTCCATGTAACCGAACACGGTGGTACGCGGCAGCAGCGTGACCTCGGGCATGGCCGCCAGCTCGGCAACAGCGTCGGCGATCCAGTCTGCTGCCGTTTTACCGTCGATCGTCACATCGGCTTCGCCAAGCAGCCAGCCGCCGAATTCATTCTGCTCATCGGCGAGAATGACGCGCGCGCCGCTTCGCCCGGCCTGCAGGGCCGCTGTCAGGCCGGCTACACCGCCGCCGGCAACCAGCACATCACAATGCGCGTTGGTCTTTTCATAGCGGTCTGGATCATCGTGATCATCAGCCACGCGTCCCAGGCCGGCGGCGTGGCGGATGACATGCTCATAGGTCATCCACATCGAGGCAGGCCACATGAACGTCTTGTAGTAGAAACCCGCCGGGAAGAACGCCTGCAGCGCCGAATTCACCGCCCCGATGTCGAATTTCAGTGACGGGAACCGGTTCTGGCTTTCTGCATAGAGACCCTCATAGATCTCGACCTGGGTGGCGCGAAGATTGGGTTCCGCCCTGGCCCCGTGACCGACACGGACAAGTGCGTTCGGCTCTTCCGATCCGGCGGCAATGATGCCGCGCGGGCGGTGGTATTTGAAGGACCGGCCGACAAGATGGATGTTGTTCGCCAGCAGCGCCGAAGCCAGTGTATCGCCCGCAAAACCCTGCAACACGCGGCCATCGAAGGTGAAGCTGACCGGTTTGCGGCGGTCGACGCGTCCACCCGTCGCGGCACGGCAGATCTGTTCAGGCGCGGATTTACGGAACATCGGTGCGGCGCTCATCAGGAACCACCCCGGGTGCCAGTCGCGGAGCTGGCCGGCTTAGCTGCGGCCTCGGCGGCGGTGTCGCGGCGCCAGCTGTCATTGTGTGCGGCCTTGCCGGCCTTTGACGAGGGCAGGCTTCCCATTGGATAAATCTCTACGATCTCGTGGGTTACGGTATCGCGGGCCATGTTGAACCAGCGGCGGCATCCGGCAGCGTGGCGCCAGCGCTCGAGGAACAGGCCTTTGGGATTGTCGCGAAGGAACAGATAATCGGCGAACTCAGCGTCAGTCAGGCTGCTCTCGGCAAGTGGGCGGGCGATATGCGCTTCGCCGCCACAGCTGAACTCGCTTTCCTCGCGTGGGCCGCAATGGGGACAGGTGATCACAAGCATCGTATCGTTCTCCGGTCCGGGGTCAGTGCGCGACGCCGGCGGCGCCATGTTCGTCGATCAGCAGGCCGGTCTGGAACCGGTCCAGCGCATAGGGCGCGGCGATGCTGTTCGGGCGGTCATTCGCAATCAGGTCAGCAAAGACATGGCCAGACCCCGGGGTGGCCTTGAAGCCGCCGGTGCCCCAGCCACAGTTGAAATAGAGTCCCTCGACATCGGTCTTCGAGATGATCGGCGAGGCGTCGGGACAGGTGTCGACGATACCGCCCCAATGGCGCAGCATGCGAAGCCGCGACAGCAGTGGGAACAATTCAACGGCGGCGGCGATCATGTGCTCTGGCACCGGGAAAGAGCCGCGCTGCGCGTAGGAATTGTATTTGTCGACACCGGCGCCAAGCACCATCTCGCCCTTGTCGGACTGGCTGATATACATATGTACCGCGTTCGACATGATCACTGTGTCGAGGACCGGCTTGATCGGCTCGGAGACAAGCGCCTGCAGCGGGCGGCTGGCCAGCGGCAAGCGGATGTCGGCCATTCCGGCGACCACGCTCGAATGGCCGGCGACAACACATCCCACCTTGCGGGTCTTGATAAAACCCCGGTTGGTCTCGATGCCGACGACGCGGCGGCCGTTCCGGCGCAGGCCGGTGACCTCGCAATTCTGGATGATGTCGACGCCGAGATCATCTGCGGCGCGGGCATAGCCCCAGGCGACGGCATCATGGCGCGCTGTGCCACCACGCTTTTGCAGAAAGCCGCCCATCACCGGATAGCGGATGGTCTGGTCGATATTGATGATCGGAACGAATTTCTTGATCTCGGATGGTCCCAGGATTTCCGAATCGATGCCGTTCAGGCGGATGGCATGGACCCGCCGCGACATCTCGCGAAGCTCGTGCTCGGAGTGGGCGATGGTCAGAACGCCGCGCTGGCTGAACATCACATTGAAGTTCAGATCCTGCGACATGCCTTCCCACAGCTTCAGCGCATGTTCATAGATGGCGGCGCTTTCATCCCACAGATAGTTGGAACGGATGATGGTGGTGTTGCGGCCGGTATTGCCGCCGCCAAGCCAGCCTTTCTCGACCACCGCGACACGGTTGACGCCATGCACCGCTGCCAGGTAGTAGGCTGTTGCCAGGCCGTGGCCGCCGCCACCGATGATGACGACGTCATATTCGTCCTTTGGCGGGGCGTCGCGCCAGGCGCGCTGCCAGTCCTGATGATAATTCATCGCCTTTTTGGCGAGGGCGAAAGCAGAATATTTCTGCTTGCCACCCGGCAAACCCCGTAGGCCGCGATCTGGCTGATCCGTTGCCATGACACCTTACCCGATCTATCGACGCCCGGTCCACGGTGCCTTTGTGGCGACCGCCCCGTCCGGCGTTCTGTTTCAATGCCAGTACTTTTCCCCGTCCTGACGCCGATCCGTCAGCGCCAGCACAATCTGAACTGCGGGCGACACGGCGCCTGTCCCGATGCCGACCAACGGTTTGTCCCGCCCGACAGCCTGTTGGACGAACTTGTTTCCGATCATCAGATCGTTTGCTGAATAGCAGAAATGCGCCGCGCTGCAAATATGGTGGAGGCCCGCAAAACGCCGCATGCCGACCGGCGACAGGGTGTTCACCGAGATGGGTTGACCTTGGCCCATAACCGCCCGACCATGGGGTTCTGAGCAAACTATCAACGGATTGTCCCGAACGCCATGACCGTGATCAATTCCATCGCCGACCGCGCCGAGGAGATGCGTGCCTGGCGCCGCGAGCTCCACCAACATCCCGAGATCTGTTTCGAAGAGGTCTGGACCTCGGATTTCATTGTCTCAAAGCTTGAATCCTTCGGCATTGAGGTGCATCGCGGCATGGGCAAGACCGGCGTCGTCGGTGTGCTTCGCGGCAGCGGTGACAGCACCCGCGCCATCGGGCTTCGCGCCGATATCGACGCGCTGCCGATGCAGGAGCTGAACGAGTTTGCGCATGCTTCGAAGATTCCGGGGCGCATGCATGCCTGCGGTCATGACGGGCACACCGCGATGCTTCTTGGCGCGGCGCAATATCTGGCCGAGACACGGAATTTCGACGGCACCGTCTATTTCATCTTCCAGCCTGCCGAAGAGGGCGGCGGTGGCGGGCTGGCGATGATCGAGGATGGCCTTTTCAATGAGTTCGATATGCAGACTGTCTGGGGAATGCATAACTGGCCCTCGATGGACAAGGGCCATGCCGGCATTCATGACGGTGTCTGCATGGCCAATGCCGATGAATTCTCGATGACCATCAGCGGGCGCGGCGGCCACGCGGCACAACCGCATCGCTGTATCGATCCAATTCCGTGTGGCGCTGCTATTGTCCAGGCGCTGCAGACCATTGTTGCGCGGCGTGTCTCGCCGGTGGACCCGGCGGTCGTCAGCGTCACCATCTTCCAGGCCGGCAGCGCGCATAATGTGATCCCGGACGATGTGAAGCTCGCCGGCACGGCGCGGTCCTTCAAGGCGGAGACACGCGAAAAGCTGGAGACCGCCATCCGCGAGATCTGTGAACGCACCGCCGCGGCGCATCAGTGCCGGATCGATTTCCAGTGGCGTGCTGGCTATCCGGCGACGGTCAATCACGCCGCCGAGGCCGAACGTGCCGCCGGTGTGATGGCGAGCGTGCTTGGCGAGGACAGCATCGACCGTGATGTGGAGCCCTCGCTTGGCGCGGAGGATTTCGCCTATATGCTCGAAGAGAAGCCCGGAGCCTATATCTGGCTCGGGTCCGGCCCAGCGCCGGCGGAAGGCATGCTTCATGGCGCGCGCTTTGACTTCAATGACGAGGTTTTGCCGATCGGCGCGACCTACTGGGCAAAGCTTGTCGAAAGCGAACTGCCGCGCTGACGCACGACTGCCTCACCTGACGGCTTCTGTGTAAGCCCTCTGTGTAAGCCCTCATCTTCCTGTGTTGTATTTTCACCGGTGGTGGCCATGCCGCCCGATTGCCTGACCGCCTGTCA
>JAYOST010000004.1:0-13535 GCA_038139365.1 Alphaproteobacteria bacterium | reverse complement strand
GTGTTGTATTTTCACCGGTGGTGGCCATGCCGCCCGATTGCCTGACCGCCTGTCATGTGATAGAACAAAACATGAACAAAAAAGGCAAAAGAACTCAGGACAACAGGCAGGAGGTCTCGTCATGACGCATGCTGGCGATCATGTCATGTCATCGCATTCCGGTCCCGCGGCGGCAGCTATTTGTAAACAAGATCAATTAGATGATTGTCATGAACATCTACGGCCACAGGCGCGCCACCGGCAATTCTGCCAGCTTCGCCGCGATGTTGCCGCGCTTGACGGACAGCTCACCGCCGCGCGGCTGCCGCTTGGCGTCGATTCTCTCGATTCGGCGCTTGCCGGCGGGTTGGCGCTTGGCCGGGTGCATATGTTGTGCGGGCGTCCGGGGCATGATGGCGCGCTGACCGGGTTTGTCGTGGCGCTGCTTCGCCGCATTCTGGCACGCGTTGATGCTGCGGCCCCGGTCGTCTGGTGTCCGGCGGCGGCAACCGGAGGGTCAGGCATGCTCTATGCGGCAGGTCTTGCTGCGCTCGGGCTGGATCCGGGGCGTTTGCTGATCGTCGATTCCCCTAGCCCTGGGGCACGGCTGGCGGCGCTTGAGGATATCCTGCGCACCGAAGGGCTTGCCGCCGTAATTGTCGAATATGACGGTGTCAGCCAGTCATCCGATTACTGGATGCGACTGGCCCGGCGGGCACAGCTGGCGGCCGAGGCCAGTGGTGTCACCGGCCTGCTGATGGGATGGCCGGTGGCGGCTACCGGCTTTGACACGCTCTGGCATATTGCCCCATCTGCATCTGATCTGGCCACATCTGATGCGGCAATACCCGCTTCTGATGGTCTGGCGATGGCGGCGCGGCCGTGGCACCCCGGCTGGCAGGTCGATCTTGTGCATGCCCGTGGCGGGCGGGCGCATAGTGTGCGGCTGTCCTGGGACGCGCATGCCAACCGCCTGTCCGAATTGCCGCCTGAGACAGCGACCACAGATGCCCCGGCGTCTGGCAGTCAGGCGGTGCTTCCGCTTGCCGGTGGCGACCTGCCGCTTCGCATCGTGCAGCCGTCGCGCCCCGCGGCGCGGATGACAACAGCTGTGGCCAGCTGAGCCGATGGAGAGCGTCCCATGCCGCGTGTCATCATCCATGTCTGGTTCCCCCATCTGGCTGCCGAACGGGTGCGCCGTACCGCCGCCGGTGCGCCTGACCTGCCGCCACCCGAGATTCTGGCGACATTGCCGCTTGTCCTGACAGGCACCTGTCATGGTGCCGATCTGGTGGATTCGGTCTGCCGTCTGGCCTGGCGGCAGGGGCTTCGGCCCGGCATGCGGCTTGCCGATGCGCGGGCGTTGCGGCCGGCGCTGGTCTCGCAGGACAGCGATGCGGATGCCGATGCCGCCGACCTGCTGCATCTGGCGCGCTGGGCACGGCGCTATTGTCCGCTGACCGCGCCGGCCATGGCCGAGACCACCGGTGCCGGCGCCGCCATCGCGCATGATGGCAACGGCATCTGGCTTGATGTCGCCGGCGCAGCGCATCTGAAGGGTGGGGTGCGGCCGCTGCTGGCTGAAATGGCGCGCGCTTTGCGTGCCGCCGGGCTGACTGTGCGGCTGGCGGTGGCGCCGACCTGCGGGGCGGCCTGGGCACTGGCACGCTATGGCAGCGCGGCCCAACGCTATGCCTGTGCTGGGCCGCATCCGTTGCGGCCTGAATATGCCGGATACGAGGCCGCGGGCGCGCGCCAGCTTGGCGGGATTCTGGCCGGGCTGCCGCTGGCCGCGCTGCGGCTTGATGGCACCATCTGCACGGCGATGGCAGCCTCGGGCCTGCGCCGCATCGGTGATATCCTGAACATGCCCCGCGCCCCGCTGGCCAGCCGTTTCGGCAGCGTTGTCACATCGCGGCTCGATATGGCGCTTGGCCATGTGAATGAGAGTTTCGAGTCGATCGCCCCGCCACAACCGCTTCTCACCATGCAGAATTTTGCCGAGCCGGTGATCGCGCCGGAGGATATCCGCGCGGTGATCGACCGGCTTGCCGGCGAGATCGCCGAGATTCTGGGACAGCGCGGCCTTGCCGCACGCCGTCTTCAACTTGGCTGGCAGCGGGTCGATGGGGCGGTGATGGCGCGCGATCTTCACCTGTCGCGCCCACGCCGTGATGCCGGCGGGTTCCAACGGCTGCTGGCCGATGCCAGTGAGGCGATCAATCCTGAATTCGGTCTGGAGCGCATGTGGATGGAGGCGCATGACTGCAGTCCGCAAGCCCCGGTCACCAGCGCTTTCAATGACGGCATCTCGGTCAGCGAAAGCCGTGCCAGCCTGATTGACAGGCTGGTGGCGCGGCTTGGCCATGGTGCGGTGCTGCATATGAAGGCGCGCGACTGCTGGCAGCCCGAGGCGGCGCAATATATGGCCTATCCCGACATGGAAAAACCCGGCTTCCGGAATTCGATGAACGCCGCCCCGCACAGCCTTACCGCCGCCCCGCGCCCGGTCCGGCTACTTGCGCATCCGCACAGGCTGGCGGTGGTGGCGCTTCTTCCTGACCACCCGCCGGCACAGTTTGTCTGGCATCGCACCACCCACAGGATTGTCCGCGCCAGCGGCCCGGAACGCATCGCCCCGCAATGGTGGACCGCCGCCGGCGGCACCCGCACCCGTGACTATTTTCGTCTTCAGGACGAGACCGGGGCCTGTTTCTGGGTCTACCGCGAAGGCCTGCCGGAGCGCGGCGAAGATCCGGCCTGGTACCTTCACGGTTTCTTCGCCTGATGGGTGCGTCAGCCCGAAAAGCCGGCCCGCGCCACGCGGTGCTCGGCTGCTACAGTAATTTCAGCTTCCTGCGTGGTGCGGCGCATCCGCATGAGATGGTCGAGACGGCAGCAGCATTGGGATGGGATGCCATCGGCATTGCTGATCTGAACTCGCTGGCTGGGATCGTGCGGGCGCATGTGGCGGCGCGTGATGCTGGCATCCGGCTGGTTGTGGGCGCGCGGCTGGTGCCGGTCGACGGGCCGCATGTAATTGTTCATCCGACCGACCGCACCGGTTATGAATCGCTATCGGTGCTGCTGAGCGAGGCCAATCTTCGCGGCAGCAAGGCAGAGCCGATATTGCATCTTGCCGACCTGGCACGGCTGGCACAGAGCACTGCGCTGCTGGTGATGCCGCCGCGCCACCCTGATTCCGCGCATGCCACACATCTGGCACGAATCCGCGACACTGCTGCTGGCCGGGTATTTGTCGGGGCAGCGCTGTGCCGTGATGGCGGGGACGAGGCGCGGCTGGCTCTTCTGGCCGACATGGCGGCGGCGCAGGATCTGCCGCTGACCGCCGCCGGTGATGCGTTGTACCATGTTGCGGCACGGCGTCCGCTTGCTGATGTGCTGACCTGTATCCGTGAGAAGCAGCGGCTTGATACGGCCGGCGCGCTGCTGTCGCGCAATGCCGAGCGGCAGATTCTGGACCCGGCTGAAATGGCGCGGCGCTGGCGTCACGCGCCGCAGGCACTTGCCAATGCTGCTGATCTGGCCGGGCTGTGTGACTTCGCCATGGATGACCTGTCCTATGAATATCCGGACGAGGTTTCGCCTGGCGGGCGCGACGCCATGGGCGAGCTTGAATACCAGACCTGGAACGGCGCGAAGGAGCGCTATCCCGACGGTGTGCCGGACAAGGTGGCAGGTTATCTGGAACGCGAACTGGCGCTGATCGCGAAGATGAAATTCGCCGCCTATTTTCTGACTGTCTTCGATATTGTCCGCTTTGCCCGCAGCCGCGCCATTCTGTGCCAGGGCCGTGGCTCGGCGGCGAATTCGGCGGTCTGCTACTGCCTTGGCATCACTTCGGTTGACCCGGCCCGCTCGCAGCCCCTGTTCGAACGCTTCATCAGCGAGGCGCGCGGTGAGCCGCCTGACATCGATGTTGATTTTGAGCATGAGCGCCGTGAGGAGGTGATCCAGCATATCTACGCCAAATATGGCCGCACCCGCGCCGGGCTGACCGCGGCGGTGATCACCTACCGGACGCGAAGCGCGCTTCGTGAGGTGGCCAAGGTATTCGGGCTGAGCAGCGATGTTCAGGCGGCGCTGTCGGGACAGGCCTGGGGGCGCGAGGCGAGCGGCCCTGATGATGAGGCCCTGCGGGCCGTCGGTATCGACGCAGGTGACCGGCGGATCGCGCTGGTGCGCCGTCTGGTGGGTGAGATCAGCCGTTTTCCACGGCATCTGTCGCAGCATGTCGGCGGGTTCGTGATCACCCGTGGGCGGCTCGATCATCTGTGCCCGATCAGCCCGGCGGCGATGGAAGGGCGTACCGTTATCGAATGGGACAAGGATGATCTTGACGCGCTTGGCCTTCTGAAGGTCGATGTGCTGGCGCTCGGCATGCTGAGCTGCATTCGCCGTGCTTTCGGGCTGTTGCGGGTGCATTACAACAGGCCGTTGACGCTGGCCTCGGTGCCGCCGGAGGACGCTGCCACCTATGACATGCTGTGCGAGGGCAAGTCGGTTGGCGTCTTCCAGGTGGAATCACGGGCGCAGATGGCGATGCTACCACGCCTGCAGCCGCGCTGTTTTCACGATCTGGTGGTGCAGGTGGCGATTGTCCGGCCCGGGCCGATTCAGGGCGACATGGTGCATCCCTATCTTCGCCGCCGCGCCGGTCTGGAAAAGGTCAGCTATCCGTCCGATGCGCTTCGCGGGGTTCTGGAACGCACCCTTGGGGTGCCGCTGTTCCAGGAACAGGCGATGCAGATCGCTATTGTCGGTGCAGGCTTTACCGGAAGCGAGGCGGACCAGCTTCGCCGCGCCATGGCCACCTTCAAGAAGCATGGCGATGTCAGCAAGTTCCATGACAAGATGATCCGCGGCATGATCGAACGTGGCTATGAGCCCGCATTCGCCGAACGCTGTTTCCGCCAGATCGAGGGGTTCGGCACCTATGGGTTTCCCGAGTCACACGCCGCCAGCTTTGCGCTGCTGGTTTATGTCTCGGCCTGGATCAAGCGTCATTACCCCGATGTCTTTATCTGCGCGCTTCTCAATGCCCAGCCAATGGGCTTTTATTCCCCCTCGCAGCTTGTCGCCGAGGCGCGCCGTAGCGGTATCACCGTGCGCCCGGCCGATGTCAGCCATTCCGAGTGGGACAGCACGCTCGAGCCTGACCCCGACAACCGCGACGGGCGGCATGCGCTTCGCCTCGGGCTGCGCCTGGTCAAGGGACTTGCCGCTGGCGAGGGCGAGCGGATCGCCGCCAGCCGCCAGCCCGCCGATCATGGCACGCCTTATGCCGGTCTTGCCGATATCATGCGGCGGGCCGATGTCTCGGCGCGGGCGCTCGAGGCGATTGCCAATGCTGACGGCTTCACCAGCCTCGGGCTCGACCGGCGTCAGGCGCTGTGGCAGGTGCGGGCGCTCGCCGGTCAGCGGTGGCAGGAACTGCCGCTGTTCGCGCATGCCACGCGTCGGCATGATGACCTGGCCGGGGCCGAGCCTGATGTCAGTCTGCCAAAGGCGCAGCAGGGCGAGGAGGTGGCCGCTGATTACCGAAGTCTTGGCCTGTCATTGAAAGATCACCCGGTCCGCCTTCTGTCGCGTCCGCTTGCCGCCGATGGCTGGCAGACATGTGCGGTGGCGCATGAGGCGCGTGATGGCCAGCGTTTGCGACTTGCCGGGCTGGTGACGATGCGCCAGCGCCCCGGCACCGCCAAGGGCACGGTTTTCCTGACCCTTGAGGACGGGCTGCATTCGCTGAATGTGATCATCTGGCCGAAGCTTACCGAGACCTATCGCGATGCGATGCTGCGCTCCCAGATCCTGGGCGTTGTCGGCCGCATCCAGCGCGAGAAGGCGGTGCTGCATTTCATCGCCGACCAGCTGTTCAATCTGAATGGCTATCTGCGCCACCTTGATGAGGACGCGGCGCGCAACCATCGCGGCACCCGCATGCGCAGCCGTGACTTCCGCTAGCTCTGGTCATCGGCGGCGCATTGTGGTTACGGTTCCTGGCGAGATCTTTATGCGCTTTAGACAAAGGGAGCCAGTCATGGAAAAGCTCATACCGGAAACCGCTGGCAGGAGCTTTGACGGTGGATGCCATTGCGGGAACATCCGGTTTCGCGCCGAAGGGCCGCTTCGTGAGATTCTGATGTGCCATTGCACCGATTGTCTGAAGCTGACCGGCACAAGCTGGGGGGCGAGCGCCGCCCGTGCCGATGGCATCACCTGGCTGAACGAGGCACGGCCACGATGGTACCGGAGTTCAGGGTGGGCCGAGCGCGGGTTCTGCCCTGATTGTGGTGCGCAGATGTTCTACCGCCGCGATGATTTGCCGTTAGTCAGCATCGCTCCGGGGGCCTTTGATTCCAGTGAAATGCTGAGGGTGTCCGGCCAGATCTTCCGTCAGTCACACCCCTCCTGGGGCCCGGTCGGCGCCGAGATCGACGATCTCGATCAGAATCATTCTGACAGGCCGGTGTGACAGGCCGGCATGACAGGCCAGTGTGACAGGTCGGTGTGACAGGCCGGCGCGGCAGGGGTTTTCTAGCCGGCGCGGCGTGGCTGTTCCTCGATCGCAACACACGGACGGCCCTCGGCAAAAAGCACCGCACAGGCGGATCGTGCCTGGGTTTCATCAAGATTATGGAAGCGCACCCGCCAAAGTGGGATGTTGCCACGCGTGACCATGGTCAGACGCGCTGGTGTCGACCCCAGAACGGTCACCGCGACACGGCGGGCCTGGGCGGCGGCCTTGTGGGCGTTGGCGCGCCTTGCGAAGCTGCCGATCTGGACGCTCCATTTGCTCGGATCGGCGCTGAGTCTCAGGTTGGGGGATGGCGGCGCACCCTCGAGATAGCTGGGCTCCCCGGCGAGCGCCAGATCGATGCTTCCCTTGCTGCTTTTTCGCGGTGGCGGTGCCACCGGCAGGGAGTCGGGTGACGGTCGCGGCACCGGCAGACTCTTCGGCAGAGTCTTGGGAAGCGCGGTGACGACGCTGGAACTGGCGGTGGCAAGCTGTGCACGGATATCGCCTGGCTTCACCCGTTTGAAGGACTTGTCCAGGATTTCGACCATATGCGCATCGCGGGTTTTACCGGAGCGCCCGCCAAAGACAACGCCGATCAGACGCACTCCGCGGCGTTCCACTGTCGCGACGAGATTGAAGCCTGACGCATCGATATAGCCCGTCTTGATCCCGTCGGTGCCGGAATAGCTGCTCAGAAGCTTGTTGTGATTGCCAAATCGCTTGCCGCGCCAGTTAAAGGATTTGGTCTTGAAAAACCCGAAATATTGCGGGAAGTCGCGGCGGATGGCGATGGCAAGGCGCGCCATGTCGCGCGCGGTTGTGCGCTGTTGGCTGTGCGGCAGGCCGGAGGCGTTCCGGAAGGTGGTTCTGGACATGCCAAGCGCCCGCGCCTTGCGGGTCATGCGCTTGCCGAACTCGCGCTCGGTTCCTGACAGGGCCTCGCCGATCACAGTCGCCACATCATTCGCCGATTTGGTGATCAGCGCGTAGATCGCTTCCTTGACTGTTATGCTTTGCCCGGGCTTCAGATACAGCTTCGAGGGCGACCGGCTGGCGGCGACCCGCGACACGGGAAGCCTGGTCTGCATCGACATGTGCCCCGATTCCAGCTCTTCGAACAGCAGATAGAGCGTCATGATCTTCGTCAGTGAAGCCGGATAGCGTGACTTGTCAGCGTTCCGCGCGAACAGCACCTTGCCGCTGGATTCCTCGATGACGATGGAGGCATATTTCGCCGCCTGCGCCGCTGTTGTTGGCACCGTGGCTACCGCCATCACAAGCGTCAGCAACAGGAATATGGGGAACAGGGCACGTGAAAGGCCGGACAATGATCCGGCCCATGGGGCTGCCAACGCCCCAATCCGGGACAAAAGGCGTCTGCGCAGCGTTCCGGTCTGCGCCGAAACGGCGGCGATGCTTTGCTGCATCAACAGGGCTCCAGACGTAATGATAAACCTCCCGCAGATGGGTCCAATCATAGCCTGCTTAACGGTTTCTTCAACAGCGGCGGTGCTGTTTTTGTGCTTTGATGCCCCTTTTTGCCGCAGTGAGGAATTTTTATGACCCCGCCTCTTTCGTTGGGCGGCGCAACGGCCAATATTCATATAGGTAACATCCAATGTCAGCCATCCGCGCAGCGCCGCCGAGTTGATTTCAGCTGTTACTTCGAGAACAATGTCACCCAAGACCATGATCAGGCATGACAGAGTGAATTCGGGCCAAGACCAGATATGACTGATAAAAAAACTGACAAGGAGAATGGCGGCCAGTCCCAGGTGATTCTGGAAACGCGGCCACGGACGAAGAAACCATCGATGTACAAGGTCATTATGCTGAATGATGACTACACGCCGATGGAATTTGTCGTTTACGTCCTGCAACAGTTCTTCAGCATGTCGAACAGCCAGGCCACTGCCATCATGCTGAACGTCCATCAGCGCGGCGTTGGAATATGCGGTATCTACAGCTATGAGGTCGCCGAGGCAAAGGCTACTCAAGTTATGGATTACGCACGTCAGAATGAGCACCCTCTTCAGCTTCAGATTGAGAAGGAATAGTCACGATGTTGTCACGCGAGCTTGAAGAGACACTGCGCCGGGCGATGAGTGCGGCCTCGTCGCACAATCATGAATTTGCAACGCTGGAGCACCTACTGCTGGCATTGACCGAGGACAGCGATGCGCTGGAGGTGCTGTCGGCCTGCAATGTCGACATCGACGAGTTACGTTCGCGCCTGATGGATTATATCGAAAACGAGTTGGCTTCGATCGTCAGCCCGAGCAGCAATGTTGATGTGCAGCCGACCGCCAGCTTCCAGCGGGTGATCCAGCGGTCCATCATTCATACCCAGTCGTCGGGCCGTGAAGTGGCTTCGGGGGCAAATGTCCTTGTCGCCATTTTCTCCGAGCGCGAGAGCCATGCTGTCTGGTTCCTGAAGTCGATGAATATGACCAGGCTCGACGCCGTGACCTATATCAGCCACGGCGCAGAGAGCAATGGTGGGCGCAGCACGCAGGAAAGCCGCGAGGCTGAAGGCGCCGAGCCGGAAGGCCAGGACCCGCTTAGCCAGTATGCTGTTGATCTCATCGCCAAGGCATCCGCTGGCCGGATTGACCCGCTGATTGGCCGCGACCGGGAGGTTGACCGCACCATTCAGGTGCTGTGCCGGCGCACCAAGAACAACCCGCTATATGTTGGCGACCCCGGCGTTGGCAAGACTGCCATCGCCGAGGGGTTGGCCCTTCGCATCCATAATGGCGAGGTGCCGGATGTGCTGTCGAACGCGGTGATCTATGCGCTTGATATGGGACAGCTTTTGGCTGGCACCCGCTATCGTGGTGACTTCGAGGAGCGGCTGAAGGCCGTGGTCAAGGCGGTCCAGGATGACGAAAACGCCATCCTGTTCATCGACGAGATCCATACGGTGATCGGTGCCGGGGCGACCTCGGGCGGGGCGATGGATGCATCGAACCTGCTGAAGCCGGCGCTTCAGGAAGGCACGCTGCGCTGCATCGGTTCGACAACCTACAAGGAATATCGCGGTTATTTCGAAAAGGACCGCGCGCTTGTCCGCCGCTTCCAGAAGATCGATGTGAATGAGCCGACAATCGCCGACACGATCAAGATCCTCGCCGGGCTGAAGAGCCGGTATGAAGAGCATCACAAGGTTCGCTTCACCAGTGCGGCGCTGAAGACCGCGGTTGACCTGTCGGCGCGCTACATCAACGACCGCAAGCTTCCCGACAAGGCAATCGACGTCATCGACGAGGCCGCCGCCGCGCAGAATCTCTTGCCGCCGTCACGGCGCAAGGCGACTGTCGGCACCAAGGAAGTCGAGGCGACGATCGCGACAATGGCGCGGATCCCGCCAAAACATGTCAGCCGTGACGACAAGGTGGCGCTGGCCTCGCTTGAGGATGATCTGAAGCGGCTTGTCTTCGGACAGGACCAGGCGATCTCGGCGCTGGCCTCGGCTATAAAGCTGTCGCGCGCCGGCCTGCGTGAGCCGGAAAAGCCTGTCGGCAACTATCTGTTCTCCGGCCCGACGGGCGTCGGCAAGACCGAGGCTGCCCGCCAGCTTGCCGAGGCGCTTGGTATCAAGCTGATGCGTTTTGATATGTCGGAATATATGGAACGCCACACTGTCTCGCGCCTGATCGGCGCACCGCCGGGCTATGTCGGCTTTGATCAGGGCGGCCTGTTGACCGATGCTGTCGACCAGACACCGCATGCTGTGCTTCTTCTCGACGAGATCGAGAAGGCGCATCCGGACCTGTTCAACATCCTTCTTCAGGTGATGGACCATGGCAAGCTGACCGACAATAACGGCAAGATTGTCGATTTCCGCAATGTCATCCTGATCATGACGACGAATGCCGGCGCGCAGGAGCTGTCCAGGAAGGCCATTGGCTTCAACCGTGACAATCGCGAAGGCGCCGATGCCGAGGCGATCGAGAAGATGTTCACCCCGGAATTCCGCAACCGTCTCGATGCGGTGATCCCGTTTGCGCCGCTTGGCACCGAGGTGATCCGGCTTGTCGTCGACAAGTTCATCATGCAGCTGGACGCCCAGCTGGCCGAGCGCAATGTCGAGATCGAGCTGACCGATGCAGCCCGTGACTGGCTTGCCGAGCGGGGATATGACCGCAATTACGGGGCGCGTCCGCTGGCCCGTGTCGTGCAGGAGCATATCAAGAAACCGCTTGCCGACATGCTGTTGTTTGGTGATCTCGCCGGTGGCGGGCTGGCGCTTGTCGATGTCAAGGATGGCAAGATCGTTGTCCATGGCAAGGGCACGCCGCAGCGCGCGCTCCCCGGCAAACGAACGGCATTGCCGGCCCCCGAGGAGCAGTAAAGACGCAGTTGGGTAGGCCCGGAACCTATACCTCACCCCTTTTTGAACGGGTTGGCCTGCATCTCGATGGCGCTGATTTCCTCGTCGATGCCGCGCCGTTCTGCATCCAGGAACCTGGCAACGGCGGCGCGGAAGCCGTCATGCGCGATCCAGTGCGCCGAATGCGTGGTCACCGGAAGATAGCCGCGCTGCACCTTGTGAAATCCCTGCGCGCCAGCCTCCACCGTCTTCAGGCCGCGTTCGATGGCAAACTCGATCGCTTGATAATAACAGGCCTCGAAATGTAGGCAGGGGATGTCGAGATCGCATCCCCAGTTGCGGCCGAACAGGGTGTCCTCACCAATGAAGTTCAGTGCGCCGCCAATGATTCTGCCGTCAAGTTCGGCCATCACCAGAAGTATCCGGTCCGCCATGCTGGCGTGAAGATGGTGGAACACATCCTCGGTCAGGTATGCGCCGCCCCATTTGCGGTCGATGGTCGACATGTAAAAGCGATAGAAATGGTCGATATGGCTGGTGGTGATGTCATCACCCGTCAGCCGCAACAGCGTCACGCCGGCTTCGGCAACCGTGCGGCGTTCCTTCCTGATATTCTTGCGCTTGCGCGATGACAGCGCGGCCAGAAATTCGTCGAAATCCGCATAGCCGTCATTCTGCCAGTGAAACTGGATGGAGGAGCGGGTCATCCATCCGGCATCGGCCAGCGCGGCAATGTCGGCGTCAGGCAGGAAATTGATATGCGCCGAGGACAGGTCGAACCGGTCGAGATATTGCGTCATGCCGGTGGCCAGTGCGGTGCGAAGCTGTGCGGCGCGATCCTCATCAACATCCCCGACCAGAAAGCGCGGGCCGGTCGCCGGGGTGAAGGGCACCGCCGACAGCATCTTCGGATAATACGCGCCGCCGGCGCGCGTGAAGGCGTTTGCCCAGCTATGGTCGAAAATATATTCGCCGTAGGAATGATGCTTCAGATAATGCGGCATCGCGGCGATGAGTTTGCCGTCAGCATCACGTAGCACCAGGTGCATCGGGTCCCAGCCGCTGTCGCCGCCGGTCGCCCCACCATCCTCCAGCGCGCGCAAAAAGGCATGGCTGACAAACGGGTTGTCGCCGCCGGCAAGCTGGTCCCATTCGGCGGCTGGCAGCGCGGCGATTGAAGGGGCAAGATCAAGGGTAAAGCTGTCGCCATCCATGAGACAGGAAATGGCACGCCCCGCCCCGCCCCGCAAGGGGGATGGGGCGTTTTGCCAGCCTTGGAAGGCGGTGGTCAGGCGATCTCGAAGACGCCATCCACCTCGACAAGGCATCCCAGCGGCAGGACACTGCTGCCGACGGCAAAGCGGGCATGCTTGCCGGCATCGCCGAAAGCGGCGACCATCAGGTCTGACGCGCCATTGACGACAGCCGGCTGCTGCGTGAAATCGGGGGTTGAGGCAACAAAACCGCCAAGCTTGACGACCCGCACAACCCGATCGAGATCGCCGTCACAGGCGGCCTTCACCTGGGCGATCAGGTTGATGGCGCAGATTTTCGCCTGTTCATACCCGTCCTCGACCGAGGCGTTGTCACCAAGATGTCCGGTCGCTGTCAGCTTGCCATCGACAAAGGGGACCTGACCGGCGACATAGACCATGCTGCCGCTCTTCACCCAGGGGACATAGTTGGCGGCCGGGGCCGGCGCGTCGGGGACGGTAATCCCCATCTCGTTCAGGCGCGTTTCAACGGTGCTTGCCATGTCGTGTCTCCATAGTTTCCGGTGGCATATTTCGGCGGCGACAGTGGCACAGGCAACGTCGGCGTTCAAAGCAAAATTGCAGAAGCTGCAGCGCAGTCAAAGCTCTCTAGGGCATGACGAGGTGATGGAGCTCCCTCTGGTCAAAAAAATCCTGATGCCAGTGAAGGCTCTCTTCATAGATCCAGAATTCATGCGGGGTGTGCCAGCCGGGGTTTGAAAACGGTACTGCCAGCATGTCGCTGCGAAGCGTTCTGTGACCGGGGTACTCGCCCGTCATCCTGTTATCCGGTCCAGGCGCGCAGCCCGACAGAGGAGCGGCAGACAGAACACAGATCATGACCCATGCATGGCGCATGGCATCCCCCTTTGGCAGTCTGACAATCTGTGGAAAAAACCCAGCACGATCATGGCCGGCCTGGCGTCAGGCCGACCACTACGTAACTAGGCCTAGGCGAAGTTCCTGCCTATTTCCCGCGAGGGGTCTTCTATTTGGCAGGCGACCCGACAAAGGGGTCGCCTAGACCTCAATTTACATAGTGGTATGCAAACGATAGCCAGCTCCCCCGACCTTTGCAAATTGGAGGCGCATGGGCAGAAAACACATTTGTTTTCAGATCCTTAAACGCAGCACAACAAGCATAATGGTCTTAACGGAGTAACAATATACTCAACGGACCACGCGCTGTTAACGAAAAAACAATTTCCTCGGACACTAGGCTTTCCGACCGGTGAGCGCATGACCAAAGAAAAAGGCCCCGCACCGAAGTGCGGGGCCAGTCTGCAGGTTTGCACTGCAGGGAGAGATCAGCTGCAGCCTGTGGTGCCCCCACAGGTGTTGCATTTCAGACAGGTGCCGTTCCGCACCAGGGTAAAGTTCTGGCATTCGGGGCAGGCTTCGCCCTCATAGCCCTGCATCCGCGCCTGCT
>JAYOST010000003.1:0-41150 GCA_038139365.1 Alphaproteobacteria bacterium | reverse complement strand
TGTTCAACAGGCTGACCGGGGCTGGCGTGCTCAGCAAAGACATGCTGTTCGCCACCCTCGATCCGACCATGCGCGCGGTTACCCTGCCATCTGGCCGGCAGATCGTGCTTGCCGACACGGTCGGCTTTATCAGCCAGCTGCCGACCGAGCTTGTCGAGGCCTTCAAGAGCACGTTGGAGGAGGTGGTCCAGGCAGACCTTCTCCTGCATGTCCACGACGCAGCCTCGCCGCTGGTGGCGGAAGAAGCCGATGATGTCCGCGGAGTGCTTGCCGATCTCGGCATCGATGAGGACCAGCAAACCGCCCGGCTGTTGAATGTGATGAACAAGTCCGACCTTCTCGAGGCGGATGATCCGGCGCGCGTGGCACTTGGCAATCTGTTTGATGATGGCTGTTTCACTTCAGCCGCGGATGGTGACGGCATCGATGGCTTGCTGGCGATGATTGAGTCGCGGCTTGGCAGTGGTCGTCGCACCGCCAGCGTCATCGTTGGGCCGGCGGACGGGGCCGCCCGCGCCTGGCTGCATGCCCGCGGCAAAGTTCAGGCAAGCCGAATGGGTGAGGCTGGGGACGAGACCATCGAGGTGGCGATGGATGACGCCGACTGGGCGCGGTTCGGGGCGCGCTGGCCGGCGTTGTCAGGCTAGTATCGCAGATGGTTCCAAAGCCGGATGAAACAGGATAGGGTTCGTCTGGCATTTTAAATTTGCAGGACCAGAATGATGGCGCGGACGGTTTTTCTGAATGGTGAATTCATGCCGGAAGGCGAGGCGAAGGTGCCGATCTTCGACCGTGGCCTGCTGTTTGCCGATTCTGTCTATGAAGGCTTCGGCATCCTGGATTCGCAGATTGTCGATTACGAATATCACATGAACCGGCTGGACCGCTCGCTTGGCGAGTTGAACATGCCATGGCCGATGTCGCGTGATGACATGCTGGCGGCGATGATGACGCTGATCGAGAAGAACAATGCTGTTGAGGGCTTTCTGTATCTTCAGGTCACGCGCGGGTCACGCGACCGCAGCTATCTCTATGACGACAAGTATGAGCCAACCGTCTTCGCCTTCACCCAGAAGGAGAAATTCGCCGCCGACGCGCCTGCCAAGCCGGTGGTGCTGGCGACGACCCCGGACATCCGCTGGGCCCGCCGCGACATCAAGACGACCAACCTTCTGGGACAGGTGATGGCCAAGCAGGCGGCGCATCTTGCCGGTGCCTACGAGGCGCTGATGATTGCCCCCGATGGCTATGTCACCGAGGCCGGGTCCTCCAGCTTCTTCTTCATCAAGGACCGCGAGCTCTATGTCCGCCCGGTCAGCAACGACATTCTGCACGGCATCACCCGCCAGACGATGCTGCGGGTTGCCGAGACCCACCAGCTGAAGATCCGCGAGGAACTCTACACGCTTGATCAGGTGCTGGAGGCCGACGAGGCCTTTATCACTGCCGCCTCGATCTATGTGCTTCCTGTCGGCAGGATCGACGACACGGTGATCGGCAATGGTGAGACAGGTGTGATCACCGCCGAGCTGCGGCGTGCCTATCTTGATCTTGCCCGCGCCGAATTTCCGGCATATTCACCCGGATCATAGAGGAGACAGGCGATGTCCATAATGCCTGTTCTGGATGATCTTGCGGCGCTTGCCGCGCGCGACCTGTCCGAGGCGACGGCGCCGCCAAAGGCGCTCTACACCGCGCCGGAGATACTCGCGCTCGAGCAGCAGCATGTTTTCGGGGCCAGCTGGCTATGCGCCGGCCGCGTCGACGAGATCCCCGAGCCAGGCGACTACATGACCTTCGAGCTTGGCCCGCAACCTGTGATCCTGATCCGGGGCAAGGACGGCAATGTCAGCGCCCGCGCCAACACCTGTCGTCACCGGATGATGCGGCTTGTCGAGGGGCGTGGCCGGGTCAGCCGGTTCACCTGCCCGTACCATGCCTGGACCTATGGCATCGATGGACGGCTGGTCTCTGCCCCGCATATGGAAAAGACCGCCTGTTTCACGCGTGACGATCTGGCGCTGGCCGAGGTGCGCTGCGAAATCTATCAGGGCTGGATCTATGTCACGCTGGATGCCGGCGTTGCGCCGGTGGCCACGCTGCTTGCCGCGCTCACCCCGGTCACGGAACGTTATCGCCCGCAGGATTACGTCACCATCTTTTCCGAAGAGCATGTCTGGGACACCAACTGGAAATGCCTGACCGAGAATTTCATGGAGAGCTATCATCTTCCGGTGGCGCATCGCGAGACGGTCGGGGCGAATTTCACCGTTGAGGAGAATGAGTTCGGTGATGCCGGCGACGGGACGGATTTCGTCTACCAGTTCTTCACCAAGAGCGAGGGCGCGCCGGTGGGCCGCGCGCATGACGACAACCACCATCTTGACGGGCACTGGCGGCACACTTCGGTGATGCCGACGGTGTTTCCTTCGCACATGTATGTGCTGGCCCCGGATCATCTGTGGTATCTGTCGCTGCAGCCGGACGGCACCAACCGCACCCGCATCCGCTATGGCGCGGCGCTGGCACCGGAGGTGATGGCGGCGGCGGATGATCTCGAAGCGCTGATCGCCGAAAAGAAGGCATTCCTTGATAAGGTTCAGGTCGAGGACCGGCACGTTGTCGAGGGCATCTTCCGCGGGGCGCAGTCACCGCTTGGCACGCCCGGACCGCTCAGCTGGATGGAACATGAGAACCACCAGTTCACCCGCTATCTGGCTGCAAGGCTGTGCGGCTAAGGACGCGGTCAGGGCCCGCGTGAGCCGGCATAGGTGGTGACGAGATAGACGCCGGCGCTGGTCAGGCAGAAGCCGATGATGCCAAGGAGCGTCAGCGGCTCGTTGAAACCGATGGCGGCGATCACCGCCGTTGTCGGTGGCACCAGGAACATCAGCGACGAGACCGAGGCCATGGTATCGCGCTGGATCAGCACCATCAGGATGACATAGGCCCCGGCGGAGACCATCACCACCTGCCAGGCCAGTGCCAGAATGAAGGGCATTTCCCAGCTGACCTGTGGTGTCTCGATCGTCATACAGACGAGCACAAGAAAGGCGCTTGCCGCCAGCGTCTGCACCAGATTTCCGAACAGAAGGTCGATCTTGCCGCCGATGCGCTTTTGCAACAGCGT
The DNA here is from genome assembly GCA_038139365.1 of Alphaproteobacteria bacterium. Taxonomy (GTDB): domain Bacteria; phylum Pseudomonadota; class Alphaproteobacteria; order Puniceispirillales; family Puniceispirillaceae; genus UBA8309. The sequence continues at coordinate 38,020 of JAYOST010000003.1, read as the reverse complement.
TCCGAAGGTGACGGCGCAAAGTCCGAAACTGACCGAGGCGAGGCCAAGCGCCGGCATGCCGCCGCCCATCTTCGGAAGCAGCACCAGAACCACCCCGGCCAGTCCGAGCACCATGCCGCCAATCTGAACCGCGCGCAGCCTCTCACCAAACAGATAGATGGCCAGTCCCGAGGCCAGTAGCGGCTGGAGCGAGACGATCAGCGCTGCAATCCCGGCCGGAAGCCCGAGCGAGAGAGCGAAGAACACACTGCCAAGATAGACGCTGTGAAGCGTGATCCCGACAAGGGCGGTCCAGGCGACCACGGCGCGCGTCGGGCGCGGTGCTGGCCGCTGGCGCCAGGCCCGCGCAAAAGGCAGCATTGCGGCGAACACCAGGCTGACCAGCACAAAGCGCAGCAACAGCATCGCAAAGGGGGTGCTGTACTGGACACCGACCTTGGCTGCGAGAAAGGCCGAGGACCAGAGGCCGATAAAAACCAGCGGAAGAATGACGCGGAACAGCATGCGCTTACAAGGTGGTCATCATCGCGGTGGCCATCGCCGTGCCGAATGCCAGATGCGTGTCAGCATGCCAGTGGATCGGGTCGAGGTGGGAGGATTCGGCGAAATGGTTGGCATCGATGAACCCGGTCCCGGCCGCCGCACAGGCCGCTGCAAGCACAGCCGGCAAAGCCTGCGACGTGGCGCGTCCGCCGCGCCATTCCGCGTAACGATCCCATTGTGGATCCTCGGCCCGGACCCCCAGAACCGGCGGGCAAATCACCGTGACAGGAGCGGTCGCACCGGCGCTCCACCCGCCGGGCCCGCAGGGTGCCTTGGCGCAAATGCCAACAAGCGACATGACACCGTCGGTTATGCCCGCCGCGTCGCGTCCGAACCTCGCTTTCATGTCGTTCGTTCCCAGCATGATCAGGATGCGGTCGAGCGGCTGCTGCGAGAGAAGAATGGCGGCAAGTGGTGTCGCGCCGTTGAAGTGAGCCCCTTCCAGCGGGTCATCGGCGTTGCTGGTGCGTCCGGGAAGACATTCCTCGATCAGCTCGACGGCCTTGCCGTTGGCAGCCATCGCCGTTGCCATGGCCACTGGCCAGCGCCCGGGATGCCGCGCACCCGACCCGTCATCAAGATACCCCCAGCTGTTGGAATCGCCGTAAATGAGAATGCGCACCGGATAATCCTGCGTTCCATGATGGTCTGTCATCGCCGCCAGAGTGCGCGCGAAGCCCGGTCAATGCAAGCCGCCGGCGCGCATCCCGGCAAACCCGCCATAACGCCAGCGATACCAGGATTGCAGCAGCGCATAGATCAGCACCGGCACGGATAGCTGTAGCATCGCCGCGACCCCGGCCATCTGCCGGCTGCCGCCAGAGGCAAATGCCACTGCCTCCAGCGTGATGGTGGTGATCCGGCCCGCGCTGGCAAACAGGCTGGGAAGATAAAGGGCGATGGAGACCGACCCGCCAACAAACAATGCGGTGGTAATCGCCGGGGCAAGGAGTGGCAGTGTGATCTGGCGATAACGCTGCCATGGGCCGGCGCCAAGGCTTGCCGCGATTGCAAGCTGCCGCTTGTCGAGTCCCGCCGCGGCCGGGGCCAGGATCAGCCAGGTGAAAGGCAGGATGAACAGCGTGTGGATCCAGACCATCGCCAGCCAGCTGCCGTCGAGCCACAGCATCGTCAGCGCCATCTGGATGCCGAGCACAAAGCTGACCTGCGGCACCAGCAATGGCGCATAGACCAGCGGACGCCAGCTGCCGCCGCGCGCAATCAGCAGCAAGGTCAGAATCACGGCTAGCCCAGCCGAGATGACCGCGATCAGAATGCTGTTGACCATCGCCGGCGCCAGGTCAGCGGCGCGTTCCCAGTACCGCAGGGTAAGAGCCGTTGGCAGCGTGGCCGGAAAGAACCAGCGCCCCGCCAGCGACCAGATGGCGGCAGCGACCAGCCCGGCAAATCCGGCGATCACCGGCAGTGCGGCAAGACAAGCCAAAGATATGGTGATCAGTGGTGCCAGCCGCAGCCGTGCCCCGCGCCGTCTGACCGCCTGCAGCAGCGCGCCGGTCACACCCTCTCCCATGCGCCAGATCACCAGCGCGAACAGGCTCACCACAATCTGCAGGCAGGCGGCAAAGGCGGCGGGAAAGCGGCGTGCCAGATCGGCATCCTCGAATGCCTCGACCGCCAGCACCGCCAGCGGTGGCGGCAGTGATGGCCCGAGGATGCGCGGCATATCCACCACCGACAGGGCAAAAACCATGACAGCGGCCAGCGGCAGCCTGATGCGCTGATAGACAAGCGGCAGCAGCAGAAACAGACAGGAAGCCGCGCGCCCGTACCCGAGACCCGCGCCGGTGGCGATGATCCGCCGTGCCGGCAATGTCGCCATGGCGGCAAGGCTGACCAGAAGCAGGAAAGGGATTTCCTTTGCCAGCAGTCCGAAGACAAGGGCGAGGCCGGTCTGGTCGGGGACCAGGGCAAACCCGGGCGGCTGGGTCAGGCCGGTGAGCCAGGGTGAGACCAGCCGCATCATCCATCCCGACGGGGCCAGCAAGAACAGGATGCCTATGGCCACCGCGCTTGGCGGTACCGCGATCATCGGGCCGATCAGGCGGCGAAGCCAGCCTGCCCGTCCGATGCCGCCGCCAGCGATTATGAGAAGGGAAAAGGCCCCGGCGAGCGCCAGCGCCGTTGTTCCGATGCCGATGAACAAAGTCAGGCAAATCGCCCGCCACAGGCCGGGGGTTGCCAGGAATTCACGCGCTGGCTGCAGTGACAGTGCCTCTCCGCCAAGCGCCGGGAAATAGCCGACCGCCGGAAGCACTGCGCCAAGGAGACCGGCCAGAACCGGTGCGACCAGGGCAAGGGCAATCAGGATGTTGGCTGCCCACTTTCCGGCCCATATTGCGGCCCCGTTTGTGGGTGTAAACCGGTCCGGTCGCATGCCTCAGCCGCCGCCGAAGCGGCGTCGCCATTCAACCTCGATGGCCTTCATCCAGGAGGGATGCGGCTCGGCCAGGGTGGTGGCAAGGTCTGCTTCGCTCAGGGTTGCGATCCCGCGCGGCAGTGCCTCGAACCCGGCCCGGTCCTCCGGCATCAGATGATGCATGGCAAGCACCGTCGGGTCGCCCCAGATGCGGGGGTCCGCCTTGCGAAGCTGCGCTTCGGGTGACAGCATGAAATCGGCCACCACGCGGGCCGCCTCGGGCGCGTTGGCGTTGAACGGAATGGCGAGGAAGTGCACATTCGCCAGTGTTCCGCTGTCATGAATGTAGCTGCGGACTGTGTCGGCAAGCTCGCCGCGGGCAATCGCCGCCGAGGCGTCCGCCGGGTTGAATGCGATGGCGATATCGACCTCACCGTCACCAAGAAGCTGGCGAAGCGTCGGGTAGTTGAAGGGATAGGCCTTGCCACCGCGCCACAGGTTTGGCGTCGCCGTCGTTAGCCAGTCCCACAAGGGGGCTGTCACCGCGTCGAAGTCGGCCTGCTCGACAGGCCGGTAGAGCGGGGCTGTGTCCGTCGCCGTTTCCAGAAGGATCTGTTTCAGGAAAGACAGGCCGATAAAATCCGGGGGCTGTGGATAGGTGAAACGGCCAGGATTGACCCGGATGAATTCGGCCAGCGCGCCAGCGCTGCGCGGCGGTGTTGGCAGTCTCTGGCTGTCATGCGTGAAGACAAGCTGCGCCCGCCCCCAGGGGGATTCGCGCCCTTCGGTCGGCTCGGCGAAATCCAGCCTTATGGCCGGCAACGCCTCGGCATCGGTAAACCGCCAGGATGGCAGGGTTTCTGCCCATGCCTCATCCTGAAGCAGGTCATTGGCCTTCATCGCGGCGAAATTCTCGCCATTCACCCACAGCAGGTCGACCGACCCGCCACTGGTCCGGCCAGCCGCCTTTTCTGTCAGGATGCGCGATACCGCGTTGCCGGTATCGGCAAGCTTTACATGTTTCAGGGTGATACCATGGCGGGTCTCCAGCTCACCACCGGCCCAGGCGATATAGTCATTGATCTTGTCATCACCGCCCCAGGCATTGAAATAGACCGTCTGGCCGCGCGCCGCGTCGATGATCGTGTTGAAGTCGCTGCTGTTCGCGGAAAGCGGCGACAGCAGGGACAGGATGATAAGCCAGAACAGCCTCGGCCTGCGCAGGCTGTTGGTCAGGATCGGAGATGCCATGTTATCTGCAATGCGTTTTTGGTGATCCCTGTCCCCTAGCACAGGGTGATCGCGCCGCGCTATAGTCTCTCGGATTTGTGATGGGAGCAAAATCATACTTCATCTTCAGGACATATCCGCGGGCTTCGCAGGTGCGCCACCTCTGTTCAGCGCGGTGAGCGTGCGTGTGGCCGGGGGAGAGCTCCGTCTTGTGCAGGGGCCAAGCGGTTGTGGCAAATCCACCCTTCTCGGCATCATCAGCGGTGCGCCAGCGCCCGGGCTCGACTGGACTGGTCATGTGTGGCTGAATGGCGTTGATATCGCCAGCCGTGCCGCCGAAGACCGTGGTGTTGGACTGATGTTTCAGGATGCGCTGCTGTTCCCGCATATGACCGTGGGTGACAATCTGGCCTTCGGGCTGGCCTCCCGGCATCGCCGTGACCGGTATGAACATGTCAGCGCCGCCCTTGAGGTGGCGGGGCTTGCCGGCTTTGGTGACCGCGATCCCGCCACACTGTCAGGCGGGCAGGCGGCGAGGGTCGCGCTGATGCGCAGCCTGCTGGCCGAGCCTGATGCCCTGCTGATGGATGAGGCGTTTGCCGCGCTTGACCCGGACCGTCGCCGCGAATTCGGCAGTTTTGTTCGCGCGCAGATCCGCGACCGCGGCATCCCCGCGCTGCTGGTCAGCCATGATGCTGGTGACGCCGCCTTCGCCGATGGTGATCCGGTGCGGTTGGGATAGCTGTCCCAGTGAACATCAGGTCCGCGGCACGTGGGTCATCCGCTCCAGAATATCGACGCCCTGCATTTTCCAGAAATGCAGCAGGTCGATGAAGATCCAGTTTTCGGTCAGCTTGTCACCGTCGCGCCGATACATGTCGATGACCCGCATGTCGCCGGGTGTCTCGCTCGCCGGCATGCCCATGAAGCCGCCGGTCGGTGTCAGCGTCAGGTTCGGCCAGCCGAAGAAGCCGCCATATGACCCCTCCGCCATGCGGCAGATATGACCGTTGAAAATCCGGTCCTTGAAGCCGGCGCGGAACGGGCCTGAATGCTGCTCGGCATACCGCTCGATGGTGTAGGTGGCACCAATCCCCGCTGGCCCCCACCAGATCATGTCCTCGTTCCAGCTGCGGCGCAGCTCATCGGTGAGGGATTCGATCCTGCCGCCTTTCCAGTCCTTGATGTCGGTGACCATATAGTCGATGGCGGCAAGCGTCTTTTCCCCCTCGGCCGGCGGCTGCGCATCAAACATCACGCCGTCATGTGTCATCGGGCCAGGCTGCACCAGATGCGCACCGGTCTGCGGCGGGAACGGGTTCAGGCCGGCCTGCATCATCAGATGCGGAATGTCGAAATACATCGCTGTTTCGGTGATGACGCCATGTTCGACGCGATGGAAATCGGCATAGCGCAGCATGGCGATCTTGCCGGTCGACTGAATGCCGAGCCAGGGCGCGTCGAACAGACCCATGAGATGCCCCATGGAGGCCACCCAGACGCCCTCATGACCTTCGATCGAATTCTCTCCGGCCATGAAGATATCGAGTCGGCGCTGCAGCGATGTCAGGGACTGGTGCAGCGGGTGCCAGAAATCTGTCAGGACCCTGTCGATTCCCGTGATTTCATCAAACGGGTGAAAGCCGCGCCACAGATAATCCGGCGAGACCAACGCCTTGGCCTTGTCTGCATCTTCGCCGGTTCCAAGCTGGTCCAGGGCGGCAAAATAATCTCTAACGATCTGTTTTTCTGCTTGAAAGTCGGTCATCGACAGGTGCCTCGAGAGTCTTTTCTTTTGGTGTTCACGAGTGATTGCCCGTGTGTCTGGCTACGGTTCCGGTGTCCGGATCCCTCATCGGGGCCACAAGACATCCTGCAGTGCAGAAAATTACTTTACAAATTTGCATACGTATTCAAAGTTATTTCTGCACTTAAATCCTGACTGTTGCCGGAAGCTAGGGAGACCGGCGGAAACGGATCAGGTGGCGCTTGACCAGGGGAGGCTCCGCTGGTGACGGGCCTTCCAACCGAAACAAAGTTCCAGGAGAGACAAATGAACAAGGTTTCCAGATTTGCCGTGTCAGCGGCATTCGTGCTCGCCAGCGCGTCGAGCGCCTATGCGGGTTGCGGTATCAGCTCGGGTTCCGTGCGCATCGCCGGCAGTGACTTCCCGGCCATCCAGGCCGTATCCGGTGCCGCAGCGGCATGTGACGGCGGTGGTGTGACTGTCACCGTTGACCTGAACAAGGATCACAAGGACCGCCAGGTGGCAGCGCTGACCGCCAACCCGGCAGAATTCACCAGCTCGATCGTTGCCAACAGCACCCTTGTCGCGCTGATGAATGACGGCCTTGCCCGTCCGCTTGACGACCTTGTTGGCAAGCATGGCGGCAACCTCGCCAAGTCGCAGCTGATCACCATCGATGGCAAGGTCATGGCCGTTGCCTTCATGGCGAATGCCCAGCACCTGTTCTACCGCAAGGACATCCTCGATGCCGCCGGTGTCGGTGTGCCGTCGACCTATGAGGAGGTCCTCGCCGCTGCCAACGCCATCAAGTCGAAGGGCCTGATGGATTATCCGATCGCCGGCACCTACAAGGCTGGCTGGAACCTCGGCGAAGAATTCGTGAACATGTATCTCGGCCATGGTGGTTCGTTCTTCAAGCCCGGCACTGCCGAGCCGGCGATCAACAGCGCTGCTGGTATCGCCACGCTGAACATGATGAAGGCGCTGACCGAGTACATGAACCCGGACTTCCTGACACATGATTCCAATTCGGTTCAGGCCGAGTGGGAAGCTGGCAATGTGGCCCTGACAAACCTCTGGGGTTCGCGCGCAGGTGCCGTCACTGATGGTGAGGGCTCGACCGCCGAGATCGAGAGCAACACCATGTTTGCCGCCGCGCCGACCGTTGCCGGCGGCGCGATGCCTGCCTCCACCCTGTGGTGGGACGGTTTCACGGTTGCTGCGAACATCTCCGATGAAGATGCCGAGGCAACCTTCCAGGCGATGATGCAGGGCGTATCGCTCGACATGGCGAAGGCCAATGCCGAAAAGGCCAACTGGCTGATCAAGGGGGCCACCCCGCAGCCGGCAGGTGTCGGTGTTGTTGCCACCGCGCAGGGCGGTGCCACCCCGTATCCGATGCTGCCTTACATGGGTACGCTTCACGGCGCCATCGGCGGTGAGCTTGCCGACTTCCTGCAGGGCAAGGAAAGCGCCGAGCAGGCTCTTGCCGACATCGAAGCTGCCTATATCGCAGCCGCCAAGGAAAAGGGCTTCCTCTAGGAGCCGGCCATTTCCCGCGGGGAGCGTTCGCCGCTCCCCGCATTTCTTGATCTATTTCATCTCACTCGAGGAAGGACGGGGCCGGCGCCATGCCGCATCGCACATTCATAGCGTTTCTGTGGCCTTCGGCGCTGGCGATGCTGCTGTTCATCGCGCTGCCGATCATGTCGGTCACCGTCCAGTCCTTTTTCATCTCGCATGAACAGGTTCTCGAAGTCGTTGAGAATTGTGGGCCGTTTGGCTGTACCGAATCCACCCAGGTGAACCAGGAGGCGACGGCACAGCTGCAAAAGGATCAGCCGCTCGGCAGGTTCAATGGTTTCGGCACCTATACCAACCGCAACCATCTGGCCTTTGCCGAGATTGGCGAGGCCTGGCAGTCCAGCACTGGTATGGGCAGTTTCTTCGACAAGGTGATGAACCTGCCGTTCTACAAGGCGCTGGTCTTCACCCTGACCTACACCTTCGTGGTGACACCGCTGGTGATCACACTCGGCTTTGTGATCGCGCTGGCGGTGAACAGGCTTCCGGGCATGTTCAAGGGGCCAACCATTTTCTTCTCACTGCTGCCGATGATTGTCACGCCGCTGATCGGATCGCTGATCCTGTTCTGGATGATTGACGCCAGGGGCATTATCGGCGGCACCCTGCAGATCATTTTCGATGATCCCGACCTGTCGCTGAAGGCGTCGCCGACGCTGACCTGGATCACGCTGATTGTCTATGGTGTCTGGCATTCGGCGCCCTTCGCCTTTGTCGTGTTCTATGCCGGGCTGCAGACGGTGCCGCAGGACACGCTGGAGAGCGCGATGATCGACGGGGCCAGTCGCTGGCAGCGCATTCTGCATGTGGTCATCCCGCATCTGATGCCACTCGCCGTCTTCATCACGCTGATCCAGCTGATGGATAATTTCCGGGTGTTCGAGCCGATTGTTGGTTTCAACGCCGAGGCGAGCGCCACCTCGCTGTCCTGGATCATCTATAATGATCTTCGCAGCAGTGACGGCACGATGCTGTACGGCTCCGCCGCCGCCACCTCTATCCTGACCATCGTCGGGGTCTGTATTCTGCTGGCGCCGGTCATCCTTCGCACCTGGCGCGCCAACCGGCGCGCGGCCTGACGGGGGATCGGAATGGCACAAAGATCACCTCTCTGGCTCACCTGCCTCAGCCTCGGCTTTCTTGCGCTATGGCTGGCACTGGCGTCCGTTCCCTTCATCTGGACGCTGTGGGGAAGCTTCAAGGTCGAAGCCGACTTCTTCTCACGCCAGGACTGGCGCAACGCCATCTATGGTGTGCGCACCCTTGCCGAGACCGGCAGCACCGTCACTGGCGGCGGCTATGAAGGGGCCTGGATCAAGGAAGAATTCTGGAAGGCGGCGCTGAACACCGGCATCATGACGCTGTCGGTGGTGGCGATCTCGCTGACGCTCGGCACGCTTGGCGGCTACGCGCTGGCCAGGTCCGGTTTCAGATACGCCTTCTGGATTCTGGTGGTCGCGCTGGTCTTCCGCGCGATGCCGCATATCACGCTGGTCTCTGGCTATCTGCTGCCGTTCTTCCAGCTGAATTTGTGGGGGCATCTTGCCACCACCATCATCGTGATGGTGGCGATCAACCAGCCCTTCACCCTGTGGATGCTGCATTCCTTCTTCCTGAACATTCCGAAGGATCTCGACGAAAGCGCGATGGTCGATGGTTGTACGCGCTTTCAGGCCTTCCGCTATGTGATCATTCCGGTGATGTGGCCGGGGGTGATCACCACCGGGCTGTTCAGCTTCCTGCTGGCCTACAATGATTTTGCGCTGACCGCGCTGCTGCTGACCGAAGAAAACCAGACGATGGTGCCGAAGATCGCCAGCTTCCTTGGCACCACCCAGGAACAGGGCAATGTCATGTTCGCCGTATCCGCCGTGGTGTCGGCGACGGCGCCGCTGTTCGTGCTGGTGATGTTCTTCCAGCGGCAGATCGTCAGCGGTCTGACCGCCGGCGCGGTCAAAGGATAGGGGGCGCGACATGGCGCAGATCAGACTAAAGAACCTGACAAAGCGGTGGGGCGATTTTGTCGCCGTCGAGAATTTTGACCTCGATATCGCCGATGAGGAGTTTCTCGTTCTTCTCGGCCCATCGGGATGTGGCAAGACCACGACCATGCGGATGATCGCCGGGCTGGAGGAGATCACCAGCGGCGATGTCGAGATCGATGGCCGCATCGTCAATGATCTTGAGCCAAAGGACCGGGACATCGCCATGGTGTTCCAGTCCTACGGCCTCTACCCCAACATGAATGTCTATGAGAACATCCGGTTTCCGCTGAAGGTGCGCAATGTCGATCCGGCGACGCATGACGAACGGGTGCGCCGCGCGGCCGCCATGGTAGAGCTTGACGAGTTTCTGCATCGCCGCCCGGCGGCGCTGTCCGGCGGCCAGCGGCAACGGGTGGCACTGGCCCGCGCCATCGTGCGGGAACCGAACGTTTTCCTGATGGATGAGCCGCTGTCGAACCTCGACGCCAAGCTTCGTGTCTCGACCCGCGCGCAGATCAAGCATCTCCATCATGAGCTGAAGGTCACCACCATCTATGTCACGCATGACCAGATCGAGGCGATGACCCTGGCCGACCGTGTGGTGGTGATGAACAAGGGCGTCGTCCAGCAGCTTGGTAGCCCGACCGAGATCTATGACCGCCCGGCGAATGTCTTTGTCGCCGGCTTCATCGGCAACCCGGCGATGAACCTTGTCGAAGGCGAGGTAAAAGACGGCACCTTCACCGCCGAGAACATCAGCGTGCCCGGGATCGGCACCACGGATGGCCCGCTGACACTCGGGTTCCGGGCCGAGGATGCGACGCTGGCTGCCACCGCACGGGCGAAGAAGACTGCCGGCATGCTGAGCGCGGAAGTCTACGCGCTGGAACTGCTTGGCGATGCCACCATGGTCACGGTGCGCGCCGGCACTGGCATGGTGGCGGTCAAGGCTGCCAAGGATTACCGCGCGGCGATTGGCGACCAGGTTCATATCACTCTGCCGCTGGAGGCCTGCCATCTGTTTGACAGCGCCAGCGGCGCGCGCATTGACGGAGAGGGATAATGGCTGGGGCACGACCTGAACAGGCGGCGCTGACCCGCGATACCGACATGTCGAAGACCGAGGATACCCGCCGTGTGATCGAAGGCATGGTGGATGGTCTGAATGACCACCGGATCGACGATATCGGCGATTTTTTCACCGAAGGGTTCCGCTGGATGGGCAATGCCGGCTGCGGCACCAAGACCGGCCTGAAGGAATTTCAGGACAATTGGCAGCGCCCGTTCCAGGCGGCTTTTTCCGACAAGGTCTGTGTCGACGAGGCCCGCCTGTTCATGGGCGAATGGGCGGCCGCCTTTGGCCGGCAGGAAGCTGTGCATTCCGGCGAATTCATGGGCATTGCCCCGACCGGCAGGAAGGTGGAGATCCGGTATATGGATTTCTGGAAAGTGGTTGACGGCAAGATCACCGACAACTGGGTGATGGTCGATTTCCCGCATGTCATGGCACAGCTCGGGGTCGATGCGTTCAATGGCGAAGGCTGGGAAGCCTATGACCGGGGCGAGCGGCAGGCACCGCGCCCCGATGGAAAGTGATGTGGAGAGTTAGATGGCCATTCGATATCTGAAAAGCGGCAAGCCGCAACTGGAGCGCTCCGAGGATGATGCCAAGGTCCGCGCCGTCGTTGAATCAGCGCTTGCCGAGATCGAGGCACGCGGCGATGCCGCGGTGCGCGAGCTTGCCGAAAAATTCGACAATTTCTCGCCGGCAAGCTACCGGTTGAGCCAGGATGAGATCGACGAGCTGATCTCCGAGGTCTCGCAGCGCGACATGGATGATATCCGCTTCGCCCAGGACCAGATCCGCAAATTCGCCGAAATTCAGCGCGCCTCGATGCAGGATGTCGAGGTCGAGACCATGCCCGGCGTGATCCTTGGCCACCGCAATATTCCGGTGCAGTCGGTCGGCTGCTATGTGCCGGCTGGCAAGTTTCCGATGGTCGCTTCGGCGCATATGTCGGTGCTCACCGCATCGGTGGCCGGCGTGCCGCGCATTGTCGCCACCACGCCGCCGTTCGAAGGCCGTCCGAACGCCGCCGTGATCGCTGCGATGCATCTTGGCGGGGCGCATGAAATCTATGCGCTTGGCGGCATCCAGGCCGTTGGCGCGATGGCCATCGGCACTGAAAGCATCGAGCCTGTCCATATGCTGGTCGGCCCGGGCAACGCCTTTGTCGCCGAAGCCAAGCGCCAGCTGTTCGGGCGTGTCGGCATTGACCTGTTCGCCGGTCCAACGGAAACCATGGTGATTGCCGATGACACGGTGGATGCGGAACTGTGCGCCACTGATCTGCTGGGTCAGGCCGAACATGGCTACAACTCGCCGGCGGTGCTGCTGACCAATTCCGAGACGCTGGCGCATGACACGCTTGCCGAGATCGACCGTATCCTTGGCATTCTGCCGACCGCGGAGACCGCGGCGGTGAGTTGGCGTGACTATGGCGAGGTCATTGTCTGTGATAGCTATGACGAAATGCTGCAGATGGCCGACGAGATCGCTTCGGAGCATGTGCAGGTGATGACCGACCGTGACGACTGGTTCCTCGAGAACATGACCTGCTATGGCGCGTTGTTCCTTGGCGCGCGCACCAATGTCGCGAATGGCGATAAGGTGATTGGCACCAACCACACGCTGCCAACCAAAAAGGCTGGTCGCTACACTGGCGGGTTGTGGGTTGGCAAGTTCCTGAAAACACACAGCTATCAGAAGGTGATGACGGATGAGGCGGCGGTGATGATTGGCGAATATGGCTCACGGCTGTGCATGCTTGAGGGCTTTGTCGGCCATGCCGAGCAATGCAACATCCGGGTGCGTCGCTATGGCGGCAGGAACGTCCCCTATGGCGAGGCGGCTGAATAATGTCCCGTCACGCCGCCAACCGCGCCGCTCTCGACGCCCTTCGTGCCGCCCAGTATGACTGGGAGGAGGGCGCGCTGCGTGCTGCGCTGGACGCGGTGGCGGCGCCGGATGCGCTGTTCCGGCTGGCACATCCTTTTGGTGACATGGTCGGGACGAACGCCTTTCATGATGGCGCGCTGGCGGTGCTGCGGGCCGCATGGCCAGATGTCGAGCGGCGTGACTGGCTGGTGATGACTGGCGGTGATGATCACGGAGCCGACTGGGTTGGTTGCGGCGGTCACTTCATAGGCACATTCACCGCGCCGTTTCTGGACATCCCGCCGACCGGGCATCTGACGCATATGCGGTTCCATGAATTCTACCGGCTTGAGGATGGCAGGGTCACCGAATACCAGGCGCTGTGGGATATCCCGGAAGTGATGATGCAGGCCGGCGCCTGGCCGATGGTGCCGTCCTTGGGACGCGAATTCTGCATTCCCGCGCCGGCATCTGGCGACGGCTTGGTCCGCGCGGCGCGCGATGAATCACAGTCCGAGGCCAGCCGCCAGCTGATTATCGAGATGCTGGAGCACATGAAGCGGCACCCGTCGCAGGGCGGGCCAGAGGTGATGGAGATGCCGCGTTTCTGGCATCCGCGGATGAACTGGTACGGTCCGGCCGGCATCGGCACCGGGCGCGGCATCGAAGGGTTTCGCAACTGGCACCAGATCCCGTTCCTGAGCGGCATGCCCGATCGTGGCAGCAAGGTCGACCAGATCATCTATCACTTCTTTGGTGACAATGATTACGCGGCGGTCACCGGCTGGCCCAACATGATCCAGACAATCAGCCATGATGGCTGGCTCGGTATTCCGCCGCTTGGCAAGGAAATCACCATGCGGAGCCTGGATTTCTGGAGGATCGAGAACGGCCTGATCCGCGAAAACTGGGTGATGGTCGATCTGCTGCATATGTATGACCAGATCGGCGTCGATGTGTTCGCGCGCATGCGTGAATTCAACAAGGCGCGCAATATGGGGACCGTCCCGCTGACCGGAGGTGCGTCATGAAACTACCGTCAACCCCGTCTTTCTCGCTAGAAGGCCGCCGCGCGCTTGTCACCGGCGGATCGTCTGGCATCGGATTGGGATGTGCTGTCGCGCTTGCCGAGGCGGGCGCGCATGTCACCATCATGGCGCGTCGCCAGGCACAGATTGACGAAGCGGCGGCGGCGATGGTTGCCGCCGGGTTCTCGGTCGAGGCGCTGGCCGGGGACATCGGTGATATCGATGCCATGGCTGCCGCGATCGGGTCGCTTCGTCCGCTGGATATTTTCGTCAACAGCGCCGGTCTGGCGCGCCACACGCCGGCGACAGAGACAGAAGCTGCCGACTTTGACGCGGTGATGAATGTGAATCTCCGTGGTGCCTACTTTGCCTCGCAGGCGGTTGCAAAGGCGATGATCGCCGATGGCCGCAAGGGATCGATCATCAACATCTCCAGCCAGATGGCGGTGGTCGGCGGCATCGACCGAGCTGTCTATTGCGCCTCGAAGCACGCTGTAGAGGGGTTCACCAAATCAATGGCGATCGAATTGGGGCCGCATGGCATACGCGTCAATACGGTGTGCCCGACCTTCATCCGCACGCCGCTGACCGAGCAGACGTTTTCGCAGCCGGCGCGGGTCAAATGGATCGAGGAGAAAATCAAGCTTGGCCGTGTTGGTGAGGTTGAGGACATCATGGGCGCGGTCTGCTTCCTGGCGTCAGATGCCTCGGCGCTGGTGACCGGAACGGCGCTTCTGATTGACGGAGGCTGGACGGCGGATTGATGGCGCGGGACAATGTGACATCTCTTGACGTTGCCCGCCGCGCCGGGGTCAGCCAGTCGGCCGTCAGCCGGGTGTTCACACCTGGCGCGTCAGTGTCACAGGCGATGACCGACCGTGTTCTTGCCGCCGCCACCGAGCTTGGTTATCGCCCGAATGTACTGGCCCGCTCTATGATCACCGGCAGGTCCCGCCTGATCGGTCTGGTTGTCGCCTATCTGGACAACCAGTTCTATCCTGAAATCCTTGAGAAGATGTCGACCAGCCTGCAGCAGCGCGGCTATCACGTTCTTGTCTTCATGGCGCAGCAGACCGCCGGCAACATTGATTCAGTGGTCCAGGAAATCCTCGACTATCAGGTGGACGGCATCGTCCTTGCCTCGGTGGCGATGTCATCCCAGCTTGCCGAGCAATGCGACGCTGCCGGCATTCCGGTGGTGCTGTTCAACCGGGCCCAGCAGGATGACAGCTTTTCCACCGTCACATCGGACAATTTCGCTGGTGGTCGTGCGCTTGCCGATTTTCTGGTGGCGGGTGGGCATCAACGCATTGCCTATATCGCCGGGTGGGAAGGCGCCTCGACGCAGCGTGACCGTGAGGCCGGGTTCCGCGCCGGATTGGCTGGCCACGGGCAGGAATTGTTTGCGCGTGGGGTTGGTGATTTCCGCACCGACAAGGCCGCCGGGGCGGCACTGGAGATGTTCAGTGCCCGGCAGGTTCCCGATGCCGTGTTTGTTGCCAACGACCATATGGCTTTCGCCGTCATGGATGTGCTGCGCACCAGGCTTGGCCTGTCGGTTCCCGATGATGTGTCGGTTGTTGGCTATGACGATGTGCAGTTGGCCGCCTGGCCAAGCTTCGAGTTGACCACCGTATCGCAGCCATCCGACAGGATGGTGGCGGAAACCGTGGCAGCGCTGATGGCGCAGATCGAGGACGGTGAAACAGCGCCCAGACGGGTGACCATAAAAGGCGAGCTTGTTGTCCGCGGCTCGGCGCGACATCCCGAAATGGGTTGAAAGGAGTAAGGAAATGAAGGGGTTTGATCCAAAATGGGTGGATTTCCCGGACTATATTCTTGGCATCACAGCCGAGATCTGGGAAGGACGCGGCATTGCGACACTTCATGATTATTACGCGCCTGACATTCCTGTCCGTTCGCCCGGCTCGGTTGTGATCGGCAATCAGGGGGTCATCGCCGCCACCATGGCGACCCTTGCCGAATTTCCGGACCGCCGCCTTCTCGGCGAGGATGTGATCTGGTCGGGAACACCCGAGGACGGGATGCTCAGTTCCCACCGCATTCTGTCAACCGCAACGCATCGGGGTGATGGTGTTTATGGCAATGCCACCGGAACACGTTTGGTCTATCGCATCATCGCCGACTGCCACGCTATCGACAACCAGATCAATGACGAGTGGTTGATCCGTGACCAGGGTGCGATCGTGCGCCAACTGGGGTGGGATCCAAAGGCCTATGCCGCCGACCTGATTGACCGTGAGGGTGGCGCCGAGAGCTGTGTAAAGCCCTTCACCCCGGCCATCGATGTTGCCGGTCCCTATAAGGGGCGTGGCAATGACAATGAATGGGGCGCGCGCTACGCCGACCTCTTGACCCGCATCATGGGCGCAGATATGGCTGCGATACCGCAAAGCTATGATCCGGGCTGTCATCTGGAACTTCCCGGAGGTGTCACCGCGCATGGCCATGATGCCGCCGACCGATTCTGGATGGGGCTTCGTGCAAGCTTCCCGAACGCCACGTTCACCATCGAGCATCAGATTGGCCGCGCCGATGACGGCATGTCGCCGCGCGCCGCGATCCGCTGGGGCCTGCATGGCACGCATGATGGTTGGGGAAGCTATGGCGAGCCGAGTGGTGCCGAGGTCTATGTGATGGGCATCAGTCATGTTGAATTCGGCCCGCGTGGCCTTCGCCGCGAATATGTGCTGTTCGACGAAACCGCGATCTGGAAACAGATCGTGATGCAAACAGGATGAGCAAGATGAGCGCAATCGACCTGACCGACCGCATTGTCCGCTATGGCGAGCTTGTGCCCTGCCGTACCGCCTTTATCGACGCGCATACGCCCGGAAGCGACCGCAAGGAAAACTTCACCATCATCGGCGGCGGGGTGTCGGAATCCGCTGACCAGCATGTCCATATCGCCGACACACCCGGCTTCAACATTGGCGCTGCCGGCCAGCCGCCGAAATGCCGCAACTCTCTTCACGCGCACCGCACCGCCGAGGTGTTTTTCGTGTTGTCGGGGCGCTGGCGTTTCTTCTGGGGCGCGACCGGCACCGATGGCGAGGTGGTGCTGGAAGAAGGCGACCTGATCAACATCCCGACCGGCATCTTTCGCGGGTTCGAGAATATAGGCACTGATTACGGGATGATCATGGCGGTTCTTGGCGGCGATGATTCTGGCGGCGGCGTGGTCTGGGCCCCTCAGGTGATCGAGGATGCCCGCGACCACGGCCTGGTGCTCGGCGAGAACGGTGTGCTCTACAACATGGAACAGGGTGCCGCGCTTCCCGAGGGTGTCGGTCCGATGCCACCACTGACGCCAGACGAGATGGCGCAGTTCCCGAAGGTGACGGCGAACGAGTTCGTGCCGCGTTTCGTCGCCCGTTACTGGGACATGATGGCGATGGCAGACGGCGCGCCGGCACCGGTGATCGCCGCTGACGGCATGCTGGCAGACCGCCCCGGTTTCCGGGTCGAACTTCTTCGCGACGGCAGCCTTCCCGAGGGCAGCTATGTAACCGCTCGTCACGAGGTTATCATGGTAATGCGGGGTCACTGGCGGGTTGAATGGGACGGTGGAGGGGCCAGTCTTGGGCCCGGGGATGTTTGTGCCATCCCGCCGCAACAGACGGTGAGCCTCGCTCCGGCCATGAGCGGTGAAGCCAGCCTGTTCCGGGTCATTGCCACCGATGATGCCGCTGGACCAACAAGTGATTTTCACGAATTGCCGGCCGTTCTTGCCCGCGGGAGAGGCTGATGACGAAAATTCTGACAAGCCATGTCGGCTCGCTGCCGCGCACGCAGGAGGTGGTCGATTTCATCTTTGCCCGCGAAAATGGCGAGCTTTTTGACGCTGGTAATTTTGCCAGCTGCATGACCGCTGCCTGTGATGAAACGGTACGCCGCCAGGTCGAAGCCGGGATCGATATCGTATCCGATGGCGAGACCTCAAAAATTTCCTACGCCACCTACGTGAAGGACCGCTACAGCGGTTTTTCCGGTGACAGCCCGCGCAACGCGCCTGGGGACCTGAAGCTGTTTCCGGGCTTTCTGGAACGGCTGGCGAGCGCTGGCGGCACGCCGCAATATGCGCGGCCGATGTGCACAAGCGAAGTGGTGTCAAAAGGCCAGGACGAGTTGCTGGCGGATATCGCCAACCTGAAGGCTGGTATGGCGGCGCATGGTGCCGAACGAGGCTTCATGAATGCGGCCTCGCCGGGGGTGATCTCGCTGTTCCTGCAGAACCAGCATTATCCGACGCGCGAGGCCTATCTGGCGGCGCTCGCCGATGCGATGAAGGCAGAATACGAGACCATCGTCGATGCCGGGCTGGACCTGCAGCTCGATTGCCCTGATCTGGCACTGTCGCGGCACATGCTGTTTACCGACCTCAGCGATGAGGAATTTGTCGGCGTCGCGAATATGCATGTCGAGGCGTTGAATCATGCGCTCCGTGACATCGATCCGGCGCGCGTGCGTGTCCATATCTGCTGGGGAAATTATGAGGGACCACATGTCTGCGACATCGACATGGACAAGGTGTTCGGCACCCTGATGTCCACCCGCGCGCGCTATGTGCTGTTCGAGACATCGAACCCCCGCCATGCGCATGAATGGACAGTGTTCCGTGATCGTGCCGGCGAGATTCCAGATGACAAGATTCTGGTGCCGGGTGTCGTCGACACCACCACCAACTTTGTCGAGCATCCCGAACTTGTCGCGCAGCGCATCGAACGTTTCGTTGACATTGTCGGGGCTGAGCGGGTGATCGCCGGGTCGGATTGCGGCTTTGGCACTTTCGCCGGTTTTGGTGCCGTTGACCCCGATATCGCCTATGCCAAGCTGGCGGCGCTTGCCGAGGGCGCGGCGCTGGCAAGCTCCCGACTGTAGCCAACGGGGGTTGATATGGGCGAGCTGATCCTGCTTCCCGGCATGATGTGCGATGCCAGGCTGTTCGCCCGGCAGGTCGAATCGCTTCAGGACAGGATGCGTGTGACGGTACCGCTTCCAGTGGGCGCACCGAGCATGGAGCAGCTTGCGGCGAATATTCTGGTGGAGGCGCCTGGCCGGTTCGCCCTTGGCGGGGTGTCGATGGGCGGGATTCTGGCGATGGAGATCATGCGCCAGGCACCGGATCGGGTGACGCATCTGGCGCTGATCGATACAAATCCCTTTGCCGAGCGTGATAAGGTGAAAGTGCGCCGTGGCCCGCAGATGGAGGCGGTGCGGGGCGGCAGGCTCGCCACCGTCATGCGGGATGAGATGAAGCCGAACTATTTTACCCATCGCGAGGACAGCGCGGCGCTGCGTGAGCTGGCGATGGTGATGGCGATGGATCTTGGCGCGGATGCCTTTATCGCCCAGTCGCTGGCGCTTCGCGACCGGCCGGACTATACGGCGACACTCCGCGCTGTGACCTGTCCGACGCTGATCCTCTGCGGGCGGCATGACCAGCTTTGTCCAGTTGAACGGCATGAGGCTATGAAGGTGATGATCCCGCATGCCAGCCTGCACATCGTCGAAGATGCTGGCCATTTGCCGACCATCGAGACACCCGATATCGTGTCCACTGCCCTGCAAGAGCTTCTGGAGACCCATCATGGATGACGCGCTGCTGACCCTGCTTCGCTCGGTCGATACCCCGACCGTCTGCAATGCCATCGAGACTGCCGAGGGAAAGCGCGGTTTCAACCATTTCACCCGCGGCACCGTCATGGCGTCCGAGCCGGCGCACCGCGCGATGGTGGGCTATGCGCGCACCGCGCGGATCGCGGCGGTCGCGCCGTCGCCTGACCCGGCAGATGTCGTTCGCGAACGCCGCCTTGGCTATTACCGCCACATGTCCGAAGGACCGCGTCCTGCCGTGGCTGTGGTCGAGGATGTCGATGGTGCCGACGCCATCGGTGCCTATTGGGGCGAGGTGAACACCACGGTGCACAAGGCGCTCGGTCTTGACGGGGCGCTGACCAACGGGCTGATGCGTGATCTTGGCGACCTGCCAGACGGGTTTCCAGTGCTGGCTGGCTCGGTCGGGCCGAGCCATGGCTTTGTCCATGTTGTTGATTATGCCGCTGGTGCGACCGTCTTCGGCATGGATGTGACCGACGGTGACCTGATCCATGCCGACCGGCATGGGGCGTTGGTCATCCCGAAGGCGGTGATGGGTGATCTGGCGGCGGCCATTGAAACGCTGTTCCGGGCAGAGGCATGTATCCTCGAACCGGCCCGTAAGGGACCGATGACCTATGATGAGTTCGAACAGGCCTGGGCTGCCTTCGAGGCGGCGCGAACCTAGATGCAACGCGGCCTCAGGTCAGATAGTCCACCGGCAGGTCCTGCATCTTCCATTCGGTGAAGCCGCCTTCCATGTCGAGGATGTTGTTCATCCCCATATCCAGAAGGGTGCGGGCCGCCAGCGCCGAGCGCAGCCCAGAGGCGCAGAACAGCACAAGTTTTTTATCAGTTCGGAAGATTGGCCTGTGATAGGGGCTGTCGGGATCGGCCCAGAATTCCAACATCCCGCGCGGCGCATGAAAGGCACCGGGTATGGTGCCCATACGCTGCAATTCGCGCGCATCGCGAAGATCGATCAGGATCGCCGCTTCCAGCTTTTGCAGCTCCGCCGCGTCATGAACACTGATCTGGTCGGTCAGAAGGCGGGCGGCGGCAATCAATTCAGATACGGGCTGGATGATGGGCATGGCAACTCCGCTGAGGTGTGGATGGCGACAGGCTAAGGGTTGTCATCAATCCAGCCAAGCTTGTGAGGCGCGTTGAAGCGCCCGATCACGCGCTTGTGATATCAGCAGGGGTCGCCTGACCATCTCGCTGGCCGGGGCTTTTTCTGATGATTGATTTGTGGCTACTATTAGGCGGTGCCGGAATGATGGCAACGGACGACCCGGGGGACAGACCAGGATGACGACTTACAGTGACCTTTACGCCGCGGCACAGGCCGATATCGAGAGCTTCTGGATGCAGGTGGCATCAGGCATCGACTGGCACAGGGCACCGACGAAGGCGCTCGATTCCTCGAAGCCGCCCTTTCATCGCTGGTTTCCTGATGGCGAGATGAACACCTGCCACAATGCGGTGGACCGTCATGTGGCCGCCGGGCGCGGCGACCAGCGTGCGGTGATCTATGATTCGCCGATCACCGGTGCCGCGTCGACACTGACCTTTTCCGAGCTTCAGGACGCCACCGCCCGCTTTGCCGGCATGCTGCAGCGGCTTGGCGTCAAGACAGGTGACCGCGTTATCATCTATATGCCGATGATCCCCGAGGCGGTGGTTGCGATGCTGGGATGCGCGCGCCTTGGCGCGGTGCATTCGGTGGTGTTTGGCGGCTTTGCCGCGGCCGAGCTTGCCAAGCGCATCGACGACGCCACGCCAAAGGTGATCATCAGCGCCTCCTGCGGGCATGAGCCGAACCGGATTGTTGCCTACAAGCCGCTTCTTGACGAGGCGATCCAGCTGTCGTCGCACAAGCCTGACAATTGCGTGGTCTATCAACGTGAGGCGCTTGCCGCCGATCTGGTTAAGGGGCGCGATCTTGAATGGCATGCCGCGCATGACGGCGCGCCGGCGCTGGCACCGGTGCCGGTGAAGGCAACCGACCCGCTCTATATTCTCTACACCTCCGGCACCACCGGCCAGCCAAAGGGCGTGGTGCGCGACAATGGCGGTCATGCGGTGGCGTTGCAATGGTCGATCCCGAACATCTATGACATGCAGCCAGGCGACGTCTACTGGGCCGCCTCTGATATTGGCTGGGTTGTCGGTCATTCCTACATTGTCTATGCGCCGCTGATCGCCGGATGCTCGACTGTGCTGTTCGAGGGCAAGCCGATCGGCACGCCTGATGCCGGTGTGTTCTGGCGGGTGATCCAGGACCATGGCGTCAAAGTGCTGTTCACCGCGCCGACCGCCTTCCGGGCCATCAAGCGGGCCGACCCACATGCAGAATTCCTGGAAAAATATGACACATCCAGCCTGACGCATCTGTTCCTTGCCGGCGAGCGCGCCGACCCGGACACAATCCTCTGGGCGCAGGACAGGCTGAAGGTGCCGGTGATCGACCATTGGTGGCAGACCGAAACCGGCTGGTCGATCTGCGCCAACCCGGTGGGGGTCGAGACGCTTCCGGTGAAGCTGGGATCGCCGTCTGTGCCAATGCCGGGATACGAGGTGGACATCCTTGGTGAGGATGGCGCGGTCAAGGCAGCTGGCGAGCTTGGCGCGATCGCGGTGAAGCTGCCGCTACCGCCCTCCTGCCTGCCGACGATCTGGGGCGCCGACGCCGCCTTTATCGAGAAATATCTGACCACCTTCCCCGGCTATTACGAGACCGGGGATGCCGGCTACAAGGATGAGGACGGTTATCTCTACATCATGGCGCGCACCGATGATGTCATCAATGTCGCCGGCCACCGCCTGTCGACAGGCCAGCTCGAGGAGGTTCTGGCCGAACATCCGGATGTCGCCGAATGCGCCGTGATCGGGGTGGCGGATGAGCTGAAAGGGCAGCTGCCGCTTGGCCTGATCTGTCTCTATCCGAATTGCGAAAAACCGGTGGACCAGGTCTGTGCCGAGGCGATTGATCTGGTGAAAGGGCGGGTCGGGCGCGTCTCTGCCTTCAATCTGGTGGTTGCCATTGATCGCCTTCCGAAGACCCGCTCCGGCAAGGTGCTGCGGGGCACCATGGCGAAGATTGCCGATGGTGAGGAGTGGACAATGCCGGCAACAATCGATGATCCGGCAATTCTTGACGAGATCGGCGCGGCGTTAAAGACAATCGGCTATCCGAAATAGGACTTTGCTGCTCAAATGGTGCTCGAAATGGACGCAAAACCGTTGCCTAACCGCCGATTTTCGGTCTTAATCGCCCGACACGAGATACTTCAGGGAGACTGACATGAAAAAAATGCTCTTGGCCGCGGTGGCGTCGACGATGATCGCTTCGCCGGCGCTGGCAGCTGACGTGAAGCTTGGAATTATCTTCGGCTTCACTGGTCCCATCGAATCGCTGACACCGCCAATGGCGGGCGCAGCTGAAATGGCAATGAAGGAAGTGACCGATTCCGGTGCCTTCATGAACGGATCGAGCGTCACAGCTGTGCGCGCCGACTCGACCTGCGTTGACGCCGCTGCGGCGACCGCCGGTGCCGAACGCCTGATCACCGCCGAAGGCATCAGCGCCATTGTCGGCGCTGACTGTTCGGGCGTGACCATCGCCGTTCTGCAGAACACCGCCATGGCAAAGGGCATGGTGATGATTTCACCGTCCGCCACTTCGCCTGCACTGTCGACCATGGACGATAATGGCCTGTTCTTCCGCACCGCCCCGTCGGATGCCCGTGAGGGCCAGGTTGTTGCCGAGATGCTCAAGGAAAAAGGCTATAACTCGGTCGCCCTGACCTATACCAACAATGACTATGGCAAGGGTCTCGCCGATGCCATCCAGTCCAACTTCGAATCCATGGGCGGCAAGATCACCATTGTGACCGCGCATGAAGAGGGCAAAGGCGACTACAGCGCCGAGGTTGGTGCGCTGGCACAGGCTGGTGGCGACCTTCTGGTTGTTGCCGGTTACCTTGACCAGGGCGGCAAGATGATCATCCAGGGCTCGCTTGATGCCGGCTCGTTCGACACCTTCTTCCTGCCAGGCGGCATGATCGGTGACTCCCTGCCGGAAGCCATCGGGTCCGATCTTGATGGGTCCTTCGGTGTTGTTGCCGGTACCGACAGCCCGGGCGCGAAGATGATGTCCGACATCATCGGTGGCGAGCTTGGTCCGTTCGTTGGTGAGTCCTATGACGCTGCCGCTTTGATCATGCTGGCCATGCAGGCCGCAGGATCGACCGACAGCGCTGATTTCGCTGGCAAGGTTCTCGACGTGGCCAATGCCCCTGGCGAGAAGATCTACCCTGGTGAGCTTGCCAAGGGTCTGAAGATCCTCGCCGGTGGTGGTGACATCGACTATGTCGGCGCCTCGGCCGTTGAGCTGATCGGTGGCGGCGAGTCCGCTGGCAGCTACCGTGAGATCGTCGTGGAAGGCGCTAAGAACAAGACCGTTGGCTATCGCTAGGTCTTAACGAAATCCGCGGCCCAGGCATTTCGCCTGGGCCGTTTTCCTTTGTGTGATGTACCTATGATCACAGTCGAGAACATCTCGAAGAATTTCGGTGGCATCCGTGCCGTCAATGATGTCTCGCTGACCATTGAATCCGGGTCGATCACCGGCTTGATCGGCCCGAATGGTGCTGGCAAGACCACCCTGTTCAATTTGATCGCTGGCCATTATGCCCCGAGTGCCGGCCGCGTGATCCTTGATGGCGAGGACATTACCGGCCTGCCGCCGCATGAATTGTTCGGCAAGGGGCTGCTCCGCACCTTCCAGATCGCCCATGAATTCTCCACCCTGACGGTGCGGGAAAATCTGATGACTGTTCCTGGCGGCCAGTCAGGTGAACGGCTGACCGATGCCTGGTTCCGGCCGGGCAAGGTCCGCGCCGAGGAAATCCGGCTTCGCGACCGCGCCGATGATGTGATCGAGTTCCTGCAGCTTGGCCCCGTGGCGGATGAGTTGGCCGGCAACCTGTCTGGCGGGCAGAAAAAGCTGCTCGAGCTTGGCCGCACGATGATGGTCGATGCCAAGATCGTTTTCCTTGACGAGGTCGGAGCCGGGGTGAACCGCACGCTGCTTGGCACCATCGGCGATGCGATCCTGCGTCTGAACCGCGAGCGTGGCTATACCTTCTGCATGATCGAGCATGACATGGAATTCATTTCGCGGCTGTGCGATCCGGTGATTGTCATGGCCGAGGGTGCCGTGCTTGCCACCGGCAGCGCCAATGAGGTGCGCGCCAACGAAGCGGTGATCGAGGCCTATCTCGGTACTGGCCTGAAGAACAAGGCAGCGGATAAGCCAGCGGGAGCCGGCGCATGAGCTTCCTGATCGGCGAGAACATGACCTGCGGCTATGGCGGTGCGGATATCCTGCATGGCTGCACTGTCGGTGTTGATCCCGGCGAGATCGCCGTTGTCGTCGGGCCGAACGGGGCTGGTAAGTCCACCGCGATGAAGGCGATGTTCGGCATGCTCGATCTTCGCGAAGGGCGGGTGATGCTGGATGGTGTCGACATTTCGGCACTGGCCCCGCAGGAACGCGTGCTTCACGGCATGGGGTTCGTGCCGCAGACCAACAATGTCTTTACCAGCATGACGGTTGAGGAGAACCTGGAAATGGGGGCCTTCATCCGCCGCGATGACATCGCCGACACGATGGCACAGGTATTTGAGCTGTTTCCGGTGCTGCGGGACAAGCGTCGGCAGCCGGCTGGTGAGCTGTCAGGTGGCCAGCGCCAGCAGGTTGCTGTCGGGCGGGCGCTGATGACGCAGCCGAAAATCCTGATGCTGGACGAACCGACCGCCGGTGTCTCGCCGATTGTAATGGATGAATTGTTTGACCGGATCATTGAGGTGGCGCGCACCGGCATTGCCATTCTGATGGTCGAGCAGAATGCGAAACAGGCGCTGAACATCGCCGATAAGGGCTTTGTTCTGGTGCAGGGCCGTAACGCCTACACAGACACCGGTGCCGCGCTGATGGCGAATGCCGAAGTGCGCCGCGCGTTTCTGGGGGGCTGAGATGGCAGATATCCTCAACGCTCTCGTCATCATCGCCAATTTCATCATCGTCCCAGGGCTTGCCTATGGCAGCCAGCTGGCGCTCGGCGCGCTTGGCGTGACGCTGGTGTTCGGGGTGTTGCGGTTCTCCAACATCGCGCATGGTGAAACCATGGCGGCCGGTGCGATGTTCACCATGCTGTTCACCTGGTGGCTGCAATCGCAGGGAATCGGCTTCGGTCCGCTGCCGACGGCGCTTCTGGCATTGCCGTTCGGGATCGCCGCGGCGATGGCTCTGTGTCTGGCAACCGACAAGGCGGTCTATGGCTATTACCGGCGGGTGAAGGCGACGCCGGCGATCTATATCATCGTCTCGGTCGGGGTGATGTTCGTCTATAACGGGCTGATCCGCTTTGTCGTCGGGCCGCAGGACCGGGTGATCACTGATGGCCAGCGCTTCATCATGAAAGCACGCGCCTTCAAACAGGCGACTGGTCTGAATGAGGGGCTTGCGATCAAGACATCACAGGCGGTGTCGGTCGGTTGTGCGCTGCTGGCGGTGGCATTGCTGTTCTGGTTCCTGAACCGCACGCGTACCGGCAAATCGATGCGCGCCTATTCGGATAACGAGGATCTTGCGCTGTTGTCCGGAATCAATCCGGAACGTGTGGTGCTGATCACCTGGTTGATCACGGCGGCGCTGGCAACGCTCGCCGGCACCCTCTATGGCCTCGACAAGAGCTTCCGTCCCTTTGTCTATATGCAGCTTCTGCTGCCGATCTTCGCGGCCGCCATCGTTGGCGGCTTTGGCAGCCCGCTTGGCGCCATTGCTGGCGGGTTTGTCATCGCCTTTTCCGAATTGACCGTTACCTTCGCCTACAAGCGGGTTCTGGCCTATTTGCTTCCGGATTCGATGGCGCCGACCACGCTGGTCCAGCTATTGTCCACCGATTACAAGATCGCTGTTTCATTCACCATTCTGGTGATCGTGCTGTTGATCAAACCAACCGGCCTGTTCGGGAAGAGGAACGCATGATGCAGTCGCACCGCAACATCATGATGTTTGCCGGCATGGCCGCGCTGCTGGCCCTTGTCGGGTTTGGCCAGGGGTGGGATATCGCGTTGCTGCTGCTGAATATGTGCATCATCTCGGCAATCATGGCGCTTGGGGTGAACATACAATGGGGCTATGCCGGGCTTTTCAGCATCGGATCAATGGGCTTCGCCGCGCTTGGCGGGCTGGCCGGGGTGATCGTCTCGGCAAAGCCGGTCCCCGGGGCCTGGCAGGCAGGCGGACTTGGCGTATTGGGCGGGATTGTCGCCACCGTCCTGACAGCGGCGGTGGGTGTGTTTGTCTGGCGGCGTCTGGCAGGCCAGGGTCGTCGGCGATACTGGCTCACCGGGATTGTTGTTCTGGTTGGGTTCCTTGTCATCCGCGGGTTGATGGGCCCGGCCATTGCCGCGATTGAAGAGGTCGATCCCGCAGCCGCAGGATATCTTGGCGGCATGGGTCTGCCGATTATCCTGTCTTGGGCTGTTGGCGGCCTGTTTGCCGCCGCTGCGGCCTGGGTGGTCGGCAAGGTGTCGCTCGGCCTTCGCTCGGACTATCTGGCGATTGCCACGCTCGGCATTTCCGAGATCATCATCTTCATCCTGAAATTTGAAGACTGGCTGACCCGCGGGGTAAAGAACGTCACCGGACTGCCGCGTCCGGTTCCCTATGAGATTGACCTGATTGCCTCGCCCGCCTTCCAGGACTGGGCCACATCGATTGGCAGCAACGCCACCGCGGCGGCGTCGATTGTCGTCAAGCTGTGCTATGCCGGATTGTTCTCGGCGGTTCTGCTGCTGGTTCTCTATCTGTCTGAAATCGCGCTCCGGTCCCCGTGGGGCCGGATGATGCGCGCGATCCGTGACAACGAGACCGCCGCCGAGGCGATGGGCAAGGATGTGAAAGCGCGTCATCTTCAGGTGTTTGTCCTTGGATCGGCGGTGATCGGTATCGCCGGTGCGATGCTGACAACACTTGACGGGCAGTTCACCCCGACAAGCTATCAGCCGCTTCGCTTTACCTTTCTGATCTGGGTGATGGTGATCATCGGCGGGTCCGGGAACAACTGGGGGGCTGTCCTTGGCGGGTTTGTGATCTGGTTCTTCTGGATCGAGGCGGAGCCGATGGGACTATGGTTCATCGATCTCGTTACCTCAGGCATGGCGGCGGACAGCGCGCTTCGTCTTCACCTTCTGGACAGCGCCGCCTACATGCGTCTTCTGACCATGGGTGTCGTCCTTCTGGTGGTGTTGCGCTTCGCCCCGCGCGGGCTGATCCCCGAGGTTAAGCGCTAGGCCGTAAACGGGTTGCCAGCGCCTGTGTGAATGCCCTAAACACAAGGTGCACTCCTCAAAGTGAAAGGCCCCGACATGCTCGAGAAATTCCAGCCCGTCCCTCCTGATCCCATTCTTGGCCTTGGCCAGCTGTTCGCCGCCGACGAGCGCGACGGCAAGATCGACCTTGGTGTCGGCGTGTTCAAGGATGCCAGCGGCAACACCCCGATCATGGCTGCGGTGAAGCAGGCTGAAACCGTCCTTCATGGCACGCAGACGACGAAAACCTACAAAGGCCTTGGTGGTGATGAAGGCTTCCGCGACGCAATGCGCCAGATGGTGCTTGCCGACTCCGTGTCTGCCGACCGGGTGGCGACCATTCAGACGCCTGGCGGTACCGGCGCCATCCGCCAGCTCTATGAGGCCATCAAGAAAATCAATGGCGAGGCGACCCTGTGGCTGAGCGACCCGACATGGCCGTCGCATGTTGGTATCGCCAAGCATATGGGGATGAAGATCCGCCATTACCGCTATTTCGACAGCGCCAGCAGCAGCGTCGATTTCCCCGCAATGATGGAAGATCTGCAGGATGTCGGCGCGCAGGATGTGCTGATGCTGCATGGCTGCTGCCATAACCCGACTGGCGCCAACCTCGATGCCGACCAGTGGGCGGCTGTCACTGATCTGGTGCTGGAAAAGGGTGCGATCCCGTTCATCGACATCGCCTATCAGGGCTTTGGCGATGGTCTGGACGAAGACGCCGCCAACCTGCGGTCGATGGCGGCACGCGTCCCTGAAATGCTGATTGCTGCGTCCTGTTCTAAGAATTTTGGTCTCTATCGCGACCGTGTCGGCTGTGCCATGGCGGTCTGTGACAGCGCTGAAAAACATGCAGTCGTCACCCGCAACCTGGCGGTGTTGAACCGGCTTAACTATTCCTTCGCGCCGGATCATGGCGCGGCTGTTGTCGGCATCATTCTTGAAGATAGTGACCTTCGTGCGATGTGGGAGGCCGAGCTTGCCGAGATGCGTGAGACGATGCTGACCATCCGCCGCGATCTGGCCGACGAGTTGCGCCGCCAGTGCAACACCGACAGGTTCGATTTCATTGCCGACCATCGCGGAATGTTCTCGCGGCTTGGGCTTGGCAAGGACGAGGTAGAGGCGCTTCGCGACGAGCATGCCATGTATGTTGTCGGTGACAGCCGGATCAACATTGCCGGCCTGTCCGGCGGCCGGCATGTTCCCTTTGCCGCGGCGGTGGCCGCTGTTCTGGCAGGTTAGGTGCGCGCCACCCGCGGTGGTGCCGGTTCGGGGAGAGTGAGCAGGTGACGGACGTGAAGACCAGAACCGGCGGCCAGCTTGTGATGGACAGCCTGGTGGCGCTCGGCGCCTCGCGCGCCTTCGGTGTTCCGGGCGAATCCTATCTGGCGGTTCTCGACGCGATGGTCGATCACGGCAATGCGTTTGACCTCGTGCTGTGTCGGCAGGAAGGCGGCGCTGCCTATATGGCGGCGGCCTGGGGCAAGCTGACCGGTGCGCCCGGTCTGTGTTTCGTTACGCGCGGCCCGGGGGCAACGAACGCCGCCGTCGGTATCCACACGGCGATGCAGGATTCGCTGCCGATGATCCTGTTTGTTGGGCAGGTCGGTACCGGTGTGAAGGGGCGCGAGGCCTTTCAGGAGGTCGATTACGCCGCCTTCTTCGGGCCTTTGGCGAAATGGGCGGTGGAAATCGACCATGTCGACCGCGTCCCCGAGATCATCAGCCGCGCCTGGACAGTGGCGTTGAGCGGTCGGCCGGGGCCGGTTGTGGTGGCCTTGCCGGAAGATATGCTCATCGCCACATCAGATCGCCAGCCATCGGTGCCTGTGGTGGTGCCGGAGCCGGGTGTAACGCCGGAAATCGCTGGCCAGATGAAGGCGATGCTTGCCGCTGCCGAGCGCCCGGTGGTGGTTCTTGGCGGCACCCGCTGGACACCTGAAAGCGCCCGGTCGCTGGAGGCGTTCGCCGCCACGAACAAGGTGCCACTGATTGCCGCCTTCCGCTTTCATGACATCATCGACAACCACTGTCCGTCCTATGTCGGTGACGCTGGGGTGGCGATGAATGCCTATATGAAGGATCTTCTTCGCAAGGCTGATCTGGTCCTGGCGCTGAACATCCGGTTCGGCGAGGCAACCACCGATGGCTATGCCCTGTTCACTGCGCCGAAAATGAAAGCAACGCTGATCCACAGCCACGCTTCGGATGACGAGATCGGCAAGATTTACAGTCCTGATCTGCCCATCCATGCCGGTCCGAACGCCATGGCGGCGGCACTGTCCAGGATGGAGTTACCTGACAGCGCGGCGCGTGCTGACTGGTATCAGGCAGCGCGGCAGGACTATCTTGCGTCCCTCACAGCGCCAGCACAGCCAGGCGATGTCGATATGGCTGAGATCACCGCACATATTCAGCAGACGCTTCCCGAAGATGCCATTGTCACCCATGGTGCCGGCAATTTTTCGATTTGGCCGAACAAGTTCCTGAGCTATGGCCGCGATCAGCGCATGCTTGGCCCGCAGAGTGGCTCCATGGGTTTCGGCTTGCCGGCGGCGCTGGCAGCGAAGGTTCATGACCCGTCGCGTTTTGTCCTGTGTTTTGCCGGTGACGGTGATTTCCAGATGAATGGCAACGAGATGGGGACCGCTCTGCAGTCCGGCCTCAACCCGGTGATTCTGATCATCAATAATTCCAGCTATGGCACCATCCGCATGCATCAGGAACGCGAGTATCCGGCGCGCGTGTCAGGAACCGAAATCGTCAATCCCGATTATATGGCGATTGCCGCCGCTTACGGGTTTCACGGTGAAAGGGTGACGGCCACCGGACAATTCGCCGATGCCTACGCCCGGGCCTGCGCCGCGCCGAACGGGGCCATCGTCGAGATTGTGACGGCGACCGAGGCGATTTCGCCGCGCACAACCATCAGCGCGCTTCGTGCCGCTGCCGGGACATGAGCGCCGCGCCGCGCGTTCGCATGATCAACACCCATGCCGAGGGTGAAATCGGCTATGTCGCCATCCAGGGTGTTCCGGAAATCCCGGGTGACAGCCTGGCCGACAGGCTGGCCTGGCTGAATAGTGCCAAGGGAACGGCTCTGCGCCGGCATCTGATGCTGGCCCCGCGCGGCAACCCCGCCTGTTCTGTCAATCTGGTGATGCCGCCGGTGGATCCAGCCGCCGATGCCGCCTTCATCATCCTGCAGCCCGATGCCGCGCATGCCTCATCCGGATCGAACAGCATCTGTGTCACCACGGCCTTGCTGGAAACCGGTCAAATACCGATGAGCGAACCCGAGACTGTGGTAACGCTGGAGACCGCCGCCGGCCTTGTCACCGCCACCGCGACCTGCCGCAACGGCAAATGCGAGCGCGTCGGCCTTGATATGGTGCCATCTTTTGTCGAGGCCTTGGATGTGCCGCTTGATACAGCGCAATGGGGGCGGATCAGCGCTGATATCTGCTATGGCGGGGTGTTCTATGCGCTTGTCGACGCAGCTGATATCGGGCTGACGATCACGCCGGAGAATGCCGCCGCGTTGTCATCGGCCGGCATGGCACTGCGTGATAGCTTCAATCAGGAAATGCATATCGTGCATCCGGAGATTCCCGCCATTCATGGCATTGCCTATGTGATGTTTCGTCAGGTTGAGCCGGACGGCCAGACCTGCACCGCCACGGTGATGCCGCCGGGGCGGCTCGACCGCAGTCCCTGTGGCACCGGGTCGTCAGCGCATCTGGCGGCGCTTCATGCGCGTGGGCTGATCGCGGTGGGCGCGTGCATCACCACCCGGTCCGTGATCGGTTCAGAATTTCGCGTGACACTGCAAGGGGTGACCGAGGTCGCCGGCCATCCTGCGGTTCTGCCGCGTATTTCGGGACGCGGCTGGCGTTTTGGCGAGACCGTGATCGAAGCTGATCCGGGCGATGTCTTTGCTGCAGGGTACGCCGTCAGCGATGTCTGGGGGATCGATGCCGCGATGCTCGACCGGGATGGCTGATCACTGCTATTCTGTCCACCTGAGATACCAACCCCGCACCACAGGTTGCCGTAATGACCGCTACGCTTGATGTCGAATTCGTCCGATCGCAATTTCCGGCCTTTGCCGAGCCATCACTCGAGGGGCAGGCTTTTTTCGAGAATGCCGGCGGGTCCTATGCCTGCCGTCAGGTGATCGATCGACTGCATCGCTTCTATACCGAGCGCAAGGTCCAGCCCTATGGCCATTACGCGGCGAGCGCGGCTGGCGGCGCGGAGATGGATGAGGCGCGGATCAGGCTGGCGGCATTGATGAATGTCGAGACAGATGAGCTCAGCTTCGGCCCCTCGACAAGCCAGAACACCTATGTGTTGGCACAGGCCTTTGCCGAAACGCTGTCACCCGGCGATGTCGTGATTGTCACCGACCAGGACCACGAGGCGAACAGCGGGGCCTGGCGGCGGCTGGCGTCGCGCGGTATGGAGATCCGCGAATGGCATGTTGATCCGGAAAGCGGGCAGCTTGAACTTGACCGCCTCGCCGAGATTCTGGATGAGCGGGTTAAGCTTGTCTGTTTCCCGCATTGCTCCAACATCGTCGGGCAGGAAAATCCGGTGGCCAAGATCGCGGCGATGGCGCATGTGGTGGGGGCGGTCACCTGCTGCGATGGTGTCAGCTATGCCCCACACGGTCTTCCCGATATTGGCGGGCTTGGCACCGATATCTATCTGTTTTCCAGCTACAAGACATACGGCCCGCACCAGGGGATCATGGTGGTGCGGCGGACGTTGGCCGACAGGCTGGCTAATCAGGCACATTTCTTCAACGCCGATGTGCGTTACAAGCGCTTCACCCCGGCCGGACCCGACCATGCCCAGGTGGCTGCCTGCGCCGGCATGGCGGATTATATCGACGCGCTCCATGCGCATCATTTCGGCGGTCAGGCCGCGCCGGCGGAGCGGGCGCGCGCTGTCGCCACGCTGCAACGCCGGCATGAGGACCGGACACTTGCGCCGCTTCTGGAGTTTCTTGGCAACCGCAATGATGTCCGCATTCTGGGAAGTGGCGAGATCGGCGCTGAGACTGGCCGCGTGCCAACGGTGGCACTTCACACGGCGCGGCCGGCGGCGGATGTGGCCGACGCGCTGGCAACCCATGGGGTGATGGCCGGCGCAGGTGATTTCTACGCGGTGCGCACCATCGGGGCGATGGGATGCGATGCCGATGCCGGTGTTCTGCGTCTCAGCTTTGTGCACTATACCAGTGAGGCAGAGGTTGCGCAGCTGATGAAGGGTCTTGATGCCTGCCTCTGAATCTGGCTAGTCTCGCGCCGTCTAGTCTTCACTGCGCGCCCTGTAGGTCTTCCAATGGTTTTCTGCGCCTGAACAACCGGTGGCCTCGAGCCAAGGACATGATCCATTATGGTAGATTTCGACGAGGTCATTGACCGCCGCAACACCCACGCCCAGAAATGGGACCAGATCGAACAGTTTTACAGTGTGCCGGCCGATACCGGCATTCCGCTTTGGGTGGCGGATATGGATTTCCGCGCGCCCGAGGCGGTGAACGCGGCGCTGCAGGAAATGGTCGATCACGGGGTGCATGGCTATTACGGCCCAGATGACAGTTTCCGTGAGGCACTTTTTGGCTGGATGGCGCGCCGCCATGACTGGGTGGTGCAGCCGGAATGGGCGCTGCAGACCCACGGGCTTGGCAATGCGCTGGCGGTGATTGTCAATGCCTGCTCGGCCGCGGGAGAGGGGGTCATCGTCTTCTCGCCTGTCTATCACGCCTTCATGCGCATCATCAAAGCCAATGACCGCCGGGTCCATGCGGCGCCGCTTCGCCTTGAGGATGGCAGGTTCCATATGGATATCGCGGCTCTGGAGGCTTCGCTGACAGGAGATGAGAAAATCCTGTTCCTGTGCTCGCCGCACAATCCGGGCGGTCGGGTCTGGAGCGCGGATGAGCTTCGCGAGCTGGCCGCGTTCTGTCTTCGCCATGACATCATTCTGGTCAGTGACGAGGTGCATCATGATCTGGTCATGCCTGGGCACAGCCACAGCATCACTTCAAAGGTGGCCCCGGAGGTTCGTGATCTTCTGATCACGCTGGTGGCGACAAGCAAGACCTTCAACATCGCCGGTATCGAAACCGGCACGATGCTCATTGAGAATGAAACCCTGCGCCGACAGGTGGCGCGGGTGCGTGGCGCGATGAACATCTCGAACAACCGGTTCGGCATGCTTATGGCCGAGGCCGCCTATCGCGGCGGCGATGCCTGGCTTGACGCGCTGATCCGCTATCTTGACCGGAGCCGCCAGCTGCTGAATGCCGCGATTGCGGACATTCCCGGGCTTTCGGTGATGAATCTTGAGGCCACCTATCTGGCCTGGGTGGATTTTTCAGGGACTGGCATGACGCGTGAAGAGTTCACCGCGCGCCTGACGCGGGCCGGGCTGGCCCCAAGCGAGGGGCGCACATTCGGGCCTGAAGGCGAGCTCAATATGCGATTTAACATCGCCTGCCGCCATGCGCTTCTGAACGAGGCGATGGCGCGGCTTTCCGATGCGTTCGCAGATTTGCAGTAGAGCGCGCGGGACCTAGGCGATCTTCACCTCGAAATCGGCAATCCCCTCGACGCCGCCGGTCAGCACGTCGCCGCGTGCGACCGCGCCAACACCCGCCGGTGTTCCCATATAGATCACGTCGCCCTGCTGCAGTGTGTACATCGTGGACAGGTCGGCGATGATTTCAGGCACAGACCAGACCATTTCGGACAGGTCCGCATCCTGCCTGACGGTGCCATTCTGCGACAGATGGATACGGCCGGAGGCAACCGACGGCACCTCGGCCATCGCACGAAGCGGGGTGATAACCGCGGACTGCTCGACATCCTTGGATGTGTCCCACGGCTTGCGGTTTTCCTTTGCCTTGTTCTGCAGGTCGCGGCGGGTCATGTCGATGCCGGCGGCGCAGCCGAAGATATGGGACAGCGCATCGGCCTCGCTGATATTCGTGCCGCCGCTGTTCAGTGCAAAGACCAGTTCCATCTCGTAATGATAGTTCTCGGTGCGCGGGGCGTAGGCGATTTCACCCTCAGCCATCACCAGGGTGGTTGGTGATTTGGTGAAATAGAACGGTGCCTCGCGATCAACCACGGCGCCCATCTCTGCTGCGTGCGCCTCGTAATTACGGCCGACACAGAAGATCCGGTTCACCGGATAGAGCTTGTCGCTCCCGAAGATCGGAATGGTGGCGGGGGCAGTTGGCTCGAACAGATACTGGGTCATCGCGATGTCCTTGTGGTGCGGGATGTCAATCAGCCGACAACCTAGCCGAGAGCATGGGTCAGGTGCAACAAAGACCTAGAGTGTCGGGGTGCATCATGCCAAACTCTGCGGGTCTGTTTTCGCCTGCCGGTCAGTGAGGATCACAGGAAGCGCATGGATCACATCTTGCAAGGTCGGCCAGTGTCGCTGGCGGTTCTCGATTTCGGCCTGTTCAGGGTTCACAGCAATGGTCGGGTGATCGGCATCTGCGGGTATCTCATTCGCACCGACAGGGATGAACTTGTTCTGGTCGATGGCGGGTTTCCACGCAAATACACACAAGATCATGCCAGCGCGAGTGATGAGGACCGCCTCTATGAATTCGGTGAGGTGCTGTCCTGTGGGCCGGACAATACAGTGGCGGCGCAGCTGGCGAAGTGTGGCTGCACGACAGATGACATCACCCTTGTGATCCAGACCCACACCCATATCGACCATGTCGGGGCGCTGGATGACGCGCGCCGGGCACCGATGCTGGTGGCGGCGGCTGAACGTGCCCTGCCAAAACCGCTCTATTGGGGTGGTGTGCAGCCGCTGGACTGGCCAGACCGCACCTATATTCTTGTTGGAGGTGATGCCGAAATCGGCCCACATTTCCGGGTCATGCTGGTTCCCGGGCACGCGCCGGGCCAGCTGGCGATGATGCTACAGTTGCCGCAGACAGGCGCGGTCCTTCTGACCAGTGACGCCATCTCCCGTCCGGCCGAGATTGAGGAGAAATTCGCTGGATCGATGGATGAGGCGGCGGCGGTTGCCAGCGCGGATCGCCTGATGGCAGCAGCGATGGCAGAAAACGCCTTTATCATCTATGGCCATGATCCGGCGCAGTGGGGCGGGCTTCGCAAGGCTCCCGACCTTTACACCTAGCGGCCGTATCAGCGGACATCACGCCCCTGGTTCAGGATGATCACATTGCCGGAGCAGATATCGCCGCCGGGCCCGGCCAGAAAGCCGACCCAAGCCGCCACCTGTTCAGGCTGCATGGCGGTGCCATGCGGCATCGCGGCGATGGCTTTTGCCAGTGTCTCTTCGCTCAGCACATCAAAAAGCGGTGTTTCCGTCATCGCCGGCGCGATCGAGTTGACAGCAATCTTTTCAGTGGCATAGCGGCGCGCCAGATCCTTGGTCAGCGTGTCCATTGCCGCCTTGCTGGCGCGGTAGTGCGGCGGGTCGAACACGTCGAAATTATACGCGCCGTTAGAGGAGATATTGATGATCTTGCGCACCCCGTCGCCGTCACGCATCAGCGGGATCACCGCCTGACAGCAATGGAAGCAGGAGTCGAAATTCACCGCCATCTGGCGACGGAATTCCTCGGCCGGG
This sequence comes from Alphaproteobacteria bacterium, assembly GCA_038139365.1. Classification (GTDB taxonomy): domain Bacteria; phylum Pseudomonadota; class Alphaproteobacteria; order Puniceispirillales; family Puniceispirillaceae; genus UBA8309. The sequence goes on along the minus strand of JAYOST010000003.1, from coordinate 1,944 downwards.
ATATCGGGGAAATCCGACATGAAACAGGTGCCGGCGTTGTTCACCAGCACATCGACCCTGCCTTCATGCGTGGCGATGTCGTCAAAGGCGGCGCAAACCGCGTCGGCATCTGCCAGATCGGCTGTCACGGCGCGGCATGACATCTGTTGCAGAGCCGCATTCTCCGGCCAATCGATATCGATTCCGGTGACGGCAAAACCGTCATTCGTCAGCTGCCGGCAGATGGCCTGTCCCATGCCTCCGGCGGCGCCTGTCACCACGGCTATTTTTGTCATGTCCCACTCCCCCGGCCATTCCCCCGGCCACTCATCTTGCCAGTCTTCTTGCCAGTCTTCTGGCCACTCTTTCGGTATGCCGGCCATGCCAGCGCTTGTCGCGGGCTGGTGCCACGCTAGAATGATAGGATCATCATCCGGTGGCTGTCGATAGGGCTATGCCGGAACCATCACCTGATTATCGTCACCGGGAGGGCGGCTGCATGGACAAGGTTCGCACACAGGCATTGTTCGAAAATCTGCTGCAATCGGTGGCTGCCGAGCCGCAATCCTTCCTCGGCTTCAGCCAGGCGGAATCCCTGACCCTTGGTGAGTTCATCCATGATCTTGATCCGGCGCTGTCGCTTGACTGGAATGGGGTCTCGTTCCAGGGGCTGCCAGCGCTTCGCGAATATGTGCTGGCGCAGGCCGGTTTGCAGGGCGTCTGCCATGCCGATGATGTGCTAATCACCGCTGGCGCGGCCGAGGCCAACTATCTGGCGCTTCGCCAGTGTCTTCGTGCCGGTGACGAGATCATTGTGGAACGCCCCGGCTGGCCGCAGGCCGAAGTGCTGGCCCGGGCCACCGGGGCTGAGATCCGCATCATTGATCGTGATGAGGAGGCCGGGTGGGTGCTGCCTCTCGACAGGCTTGAGGAGATGGTTTCGCCGCGCACGCGGATGATTTTTGTCACCAATCCGAATAACCCGACGGGTCGGCTTATGGATGGCGATGAGCTGGCGCGTCTCGCCGAGATATCCAGCCGGCATCATAGCTGGCTGGTGGTTGACGAGGTTTATGCCGGGCTTGAATGGATACGGGACCGGATGCCGTCGATCGCCGGTATCTATCGGCGCGGCATCGCCACGGGAAGCGTGTCAAAGGTGTTCGGCATGCAGGGCTTGCGGCTTGGCTGGATGATCTGCCGGGACAGCGAGATGATCCATGACGCGCTGGTGCTTCGTGAATACAGCTCGCAGATCAGCAACCATCTTGGCGAGGCGATTGCCGAAGTGGCGCTGCGCCCTGACCGCCGCGCCGACCTGTTGGCGCGCATCCGCGCCGACAGCCTTGTAAATCTGGGCAGGCTGACCGATTTCATCGACTCGCATCCACGCCTGTCATGGCACAGGCCGGAGGCCGGGCTGATCGGGCTTGTCCGGCTTGAGGACGCCAAGGGGCTCACTGGTGACGCACTGGCGACACGCGCGTTGGAGCCGCCCTATCGGACATTCCTGATCTCTGGCAGCGCCTATGGCAAGCCGCACCATATCCGGCTTGGAGTCGGCGGCGGCGGCGCCGCCAATCTCGATGACGGGCTGGACAAGCTGGCGGCGCTACTGGCCGAGTTTGCCTAGAGTGGTCTAGAGCGGAAAGCGCGAGAACACCCGGCGGGCATTGTCTTCGAACACCATCTGACGTTGTGCGTCATCCAGATTCGGCGTCGAGTCGATATAGCGCTTGGTGTCATCGTAATAATGACCACTCCGCGGGTCGATGCCGCGCACCGCGCCAATCATTTCCGAGGCGAACAGGATGTTCTCGGTCGGGATCACCTTCGCCAGCATGTCGATGCCGTCCTGGTGATAGACGCAGGTGTCGAAGAAGATGTTGCCGAGGACCCGTTCGTTCAGATCGCCAAGCCCCATATCCTGCGCCATGCCGCGGAACCGGCCCCAGTGATAGGGAA
>JAYOST010000002.1:0-46195 GCA_038139365.1 Alphaproteobacteria bacterium | reverse complement strand
AATATGACACCAACCGGGTTGGCGGCATCACCGCCGCGCAGAAGATCAACGCGGTGGCCGAGGCGTGCCAGATTCCGGTGATCCCGCATGCCGGCCAGATGCACAACTACCATCTGACCATGGCCAATATGAATTGTCCGATTGCGGAATATTTCCCGGTCTTCGATGTCGAGGTTGGCAACGAGCTGTTCTATTACATCTTCGAAGGAGATCCGGATGCCGATGATGAAGGCTTCCTGCAGCTTGACGACAATCTGCCGGGACTTGGCATCACCATCAGCAACAAGCATCTCGCGCATTTCGACATCGAGGAATAGGGTGACACCCGTCGCATCGCGAAAGACCGGCTGTTGAGCGAGGCTGCAGGAGACAGCGGCCAGGTCAACCTACCGCTTGGTGTCAGCGTCGCGCTTGGTGAGATCACCATGATGGTGGTGGTGTCGGTGCTTGTGAAGCTTGTCTCTGCCGAGATCGAGACATCAACAATCCTGCTGTTCCGCTACGCCATGTGTCTGCCCCTGCTTCTGGCGATGGCGGTGTGGCAGCGCGGCCGCCTTGCACTCCAGATCAGCAAACCGCGCACCCTGTCGCTTCGTATCGCCACCGGATTGATCAGCCTTGCCTGTTTCTATGCGGCGCTTGATTTGATGCCGCTGTCGCTTGTCACCGTTCTGTTCCAGACATTGACGCTGTTCGTCACGCTTCTGGCGCCGTTCATGCTTGGCGAGCCTGTTGGCTGGCGGCGCTGGACGGCTGTCATAGTCGGGTTTGGCGGCACCATGCTGCTGCTGAATCCGGCCAGCGGTGGCTGGACCCCGGTCGGCATTCTGCTTGGCCTCGGATCACCGTTTTTCGGGGCTTTGATGATGATCACGCTTCGCCGGCTAGGCCGTCATGACAGCCCGGCGACGACCGCTGTCTGGCACAATGGCATGGGTGCGGTGATTTTCGCGGTGATTGTGCTGGCAGTCGGGGCACCGATCCCGACGGGATCATCGGATCTGGCGATTCTCATTGGTATCGGGGTGCTCTCGAGCTTCCAGCAATTCGGCCTCGCCTTCAGCCACAAGCTTGTTCCCGCCAGTATCCTGGCGCCGCTGCATTACCTGTCGATCCCGATGGGCATCGCCGCCGGCATCCTGTTGTTTGGTGAGGTTCTGACGACCGAGATTGTCATCGGAAGCGCGGTGATCATCGCCTCGTCGATCTTCATCCTGCGGCGTGAGCGCCAGCTCCGCGAGGCCGGTGCCAGACGGTGACAGAAGCGATGAGGTTCAGGTGAAAAGGCCGGCATGCGCCTTTCGCAATTCGGCTTTCTGAACCTTGCCCATGCTGTTGCGCGGCAGCGCCTCGGTGAAGAGCACCGCCTTCGGCTGTTTGAATTTCGCCAGCTGATCTGCCAGTGCCGCTTCGATGCTCGATGCTTCGAGGTTCTCGTCACTGCGCACGATCACTGCCACCACCGCCTCGCCGAAATCACGGTGTGGGATGCCGATCACGGCGCTTTCCAGGACACCCTCGACAGCGTCGATCATGCCCTCCACCTCTTTTGGATAGACATTCAGCCCACCGGAGATGATCAGGTCCTTGTCGCGCCCGACGATGCTGATATAGCCGTCAGAGTCGCGGACCGCCATGTCACCGGTGATGAAGAACCCGTCATCGCGGAAGGATTCGGCGGTCTTTTCCGGCATGTCCCAATAGCCGAGAAAGACGTTGTCGCCGCGAAGCTCGATGATGCCGATCTCGCCATCCGGAAGTGCGGCGCCGGTCTGGGCATCGGCGATGCGGATCTCCACGCCTGGCAGCGCAAAGCCGACAGTGCCGGCGCGGCGGTCGCCCTCAAACGGGTTCGAGGTGCTCATATTGGTTTCTGTCATGCCATAGCGCTCAAGAATGGCCTTGCCGGTGCGGTCCTCGAACTGGCGGTGGGTTTCGGCCAGAAGCGGCGCTGATCCGGAAATGAACAGCCGCATATGCGCGCTCGCCTCACGGGTGAAACCCTCATGGTCGAGAAGCCGCGTGTAGAAGGTCGGCACGCCCATCATCGAGGTTGCCTTTGGCATCCATTCCAGCGCCAGATCGGCCGAATATTTCGGCAGGAAGATCATCGAACCGCCGACCATTGCCAGCAGATTGCTGGCCACGAACAGACCGTGCGTGTGATAGATCGGCAGCATGTGAAGCAGCACATCGTCGGATGTGAAGCGCCAGTAGTCGCGCAGCACCTCGGCGTTCGAGCGAAGGTTGCGATGACACAGTTTCGCGCCTTTCGAGCGGCCGGTGGTGCCGCTGGTGTAAAGGATCGCCGCCAGGTCTTCCGGGCCGCGCGGCACAGCGGCGAACGGCCCGGCATGCGCCATCGCGGTCTCGCGAAGGCTGCCGCTTTCATCAGCCTCCAGTGTCATCATCGCCGCGCCGATGCGGTCTGCGATCGGGGCGACAGCCGCCTCGGCCCTGGTGGAGACGACAACAATCCGCGGCTTCGCGTCACCAAGAAAATAGTCGAGTTCCGCAGCGGTGTAGCCGGTGTTCAGCGGCAGGTAGACGCCGCCAGCCTTGACCGTCGCCGCATACAGCGCGAACAGCATCACCGACTTGTCGGCCTGAACCGCCAGCCTGTCGCCGGGGGCGAGTCCCGCCGCCACAAGCATTGCCGCAATCCGGTCGGTCAGCGCGGTGAACTCAGAAAAGCTGATTTCACCATCGGCGGTGTGCAGGAACGTCCTGTCGCTGTCAGCATGGGGCGCAAAGACGCCGTCATAAAGGTAATTCGTCATCGGTGATGGTCCTGCTCGCGGGAAGGGCGCCCAGCTGGGCGGGCAATTGTCAGGTCAGGTGAAAACGGTCATACAATTCCGGCGGTGCCTCATGTGCCGCCATTTCGGCGCTGATTGCGTCGCCGCGGGTCGGCGGCCAGATCATACAGCACAGTGCGGCTATCCGCAAAGCCGCCCGGTCTGCATGTCGCGGCGCGCGTTTGGCATCGGCGCGTGCGGGCGTACAGGCAAGCGACCTGGCATAATGTGTATCGAACACTGTCGAGCGGACCGCCAGACTGTCGAAATGTGGTGTTGGGTTCTGCCCGCCAGAGGTGCCGAGCGCCGACTGGTTCAGGCTGTCGAACAGAAGGAAAAATGTCTTCATCGGCAAGGAATCCGGTCAGGCGTCACAGGGTTGAGGGTCAGGTTTCACAGGGCTGAAGATTTGAATTGACTTCAAAAAAGCGATCGTACTTTAATTTGGTATACAATTTTTTTGCCCGCGTCGAGGGTGGCTTTCTGCCACCACCTATCGGGCGCAAGAAGGTCTGACATGCCATTTGAACCAGCCAGTGACATCCTGTCCCATTACACCGTTCTCGATCTGACACGCGTTCGTTCCGGTCCTACATGTGTGCGTCAACTGGCGGATTGGGGGGCGAATGTCATCAAGATCGAGAACCCGGACACCGCCGGGTCTGACATGGGCGGGTCGCGCGAAGGATCGGATTTCCAGAACCTGCACCGCAACAAGCGCTCGATGATCCTCAATCTGAAGGATCCGGAGGGTGTCGCGATTTTCAAGAAGATGGCCGAGAGCGCCGATGTGGTGGTTGAGAATTACCGCCCAGATGTGAAGTTCCGCCTTGGCATCGATTACGAGACGCTTCGCGCGCTGAACCCCGGCATCGTCTATGCTTCGATCTCCGGTTTTGGCCAGGATGGTCCGCTGGCCGGGCGTCCCGGCTTTGACCAGATCGCCCAGGGCATGGGCGGGCTGATGTCGATCACCGGCGCCCCGGGTGAAGGTCCGATGCGCGTCGGCATTCCGATCGCCGACCTGACCGCCGGTGGCTTTGCTGCGCAGGGGGTGCTTCTGGCACTTCTCGGGCGCGAGAAGACCGGCGAAGGCCAATGGGTGCAGACGTCACTGCTGCAGGCGCAGATCGCGATGCTGGATTTCCAGGCGGCGCGCTGGCTGATGGATGGCACCGTGCCGCAGCAGGCCGGCAATGACCATCCGACCTCGATCCCCACAGGCGTCTTCGCCACCGCCGATGGCTTCATCAACATCGCCTGCGCCGGCCAGCATATCTGGCTTCGCCTGAAGGGCGAGCTTGGCGATGAACGGATGGATCATGAAGATTATGCTGACCAACCCTCGCGCAGCAAGAACCGCAAGCCGCTGAACGCCATCATCAACGAGAACACCTCGCAGAAGAGCACCGCCTACTGGGTCGAGAGGTTGGCGGAAATCGGCGTTCCCTGCGGCGAGATCAACAACATCCAGCAGGTGTTCGAGAATCCGCAGGTGCAGCATCTGGGCATTGCCCGTGATGTGAACAGCCAGGAGCGCGGCCCGTCGCAGATCGTCGGCCAGCCCATCAAGATGAGCCGTTCGGCGTCGGACATCCGCCGCCCGCCCCCGACCAAGGGTCAGCATACGGCCGAAATTCTGGCCGAGTTTGGCTATTCCGAAGCAGATATAAGCGACTTCGCCGCACGGGGCGTAACATGAAATTCGATCAACTTACCGCGCATGCCGAAGGCAAGCTGCTATCCGGTATTGTCGACCGCGTGGGCCATGTGGTGATCAACAATCCCGCGCGTCACAACGCCATCTCCATGGCGATGTATCAGGCTGGCGCGGCCGAGGTGACGCGCATGGCCGCCGATCCTGAAGCGCGCCTTCTGGTGATCCGTGGTGCCGGCGGCAAGGCCTTTGCCTCGGGAGCGGACATCTCGAAATTCGAGAAGGAAAGGTCCAGCGCCGAGGATGTCAGCAGATACGCAGAGGCCAGTAAGACCTTCTATGACGCGGTGTTCACCTTTCCAAAGCCGACCATCGCGGTGATTCAGGGATATTGCATCGGGGGCGGCATGGGGCTGGCGGTGGCCTGCGATATCCGCCTATGCGAGGACAAGAGCCGTTTTGCCGTGCCGGCGGCGAAGCTTGGCGTCGGCTATGGCTACGAAGGCATCCGCCGCCTCGCCCACCTTGTCGGGCCGGCGATGGTCAAGGAAATCTTCTTCACCGCGCGCCAGTTCAGCGCTGCGGAAGCCTATGACATGGGTCTGGTGAACAGGGTGCTGGCACCGCATATGCTGGCCGCCTATGTCGATGATTATGCGCGGCGGATTTCTGAGAACGCGCCGTTGACCATCGAGTCGGTAAAAGCCATCACACAATCCATTCAGGGCGACGAATCAGAGCGGGATCTGGCGGCGCTGGACGCGATGGTGAAGGCCTGTTTCGCCAGTCAGGACTATATCGAGGGCCGCCGCGCCTTCATGGAAAAGCGAAAGCCGAATTTTACCGGCAGCTGATCAGTTGCCGGGTGGAAGACACCTGCGGGGAGGGACATCATGGCCGGCAAGACATTGAAGCAGCGTATCGGGATTGATCTTGGGCGGCGGCTGCCGCTCGAGGATGGCATTCGCTGGGCGGCTGAGAATGGTGTCGAATTCATCGATGCGCAGACCGACATCGCGCCGAATGCGCTCGAGACTTTCGACGAGGCGCGATGTGCCGGGGTGCGCGAGCTTCTCGAGACAAGCGGGATCAATTTCGGGCTGCACACCTTGTCGGGCGTGAATGTAGCTGAAATCTCGCCTTTCTGCCGCGATGCGGTTGATGCCTACATGAAGGCCTATATCGATCTGGCGCCAAAGCTCGGGGCGAAATGGATCGTTGTCCATGGTGGCTATCACTTCACAGCCTGCAAGAAGATCAGAATGCAGGCGGCCATTGACAGGCTGAAACGGATTGGTGATTACGCCGCTGCGCGCGGGGTCTTGCTTCTGCTCGAGAATCTGAACTGGGAGCCTGTGCTTGCCGAGGTGAACTACATGCCGGTGACGCCGGCAGAATGCATGCATTTCTTCCGCGAGATCGACAATCCGGCGGTGCGCTGGTCCTTTACAGCGAACCATGCGCATTTCCTTCCCGGGGTCGGGATCGAGGCCTTTGTCGACGCGATGGATTTCAGCCTGTGCCACGAGGTGCGGCTTGCCGATAATAACGGATCCTACGAAATCCATCAGCTTCCCGGTGAGGGCACGATCGATTTCGGTGCGATGTTCAAGAAGATCGAGGCCACCGGCTATGCCGGGCATTACACCAATGGCTTCGGCACCATCGAGGATATGCTGGCTGGCCGCGACTACATGGTGGAGCGCGCCCGCGAGGCGGGTGTCAGCGTCGACTGACCCGTGATGTGACCTTTCCGACAGCGCTGTCAGCCATGCGTCAGAATGAGCCACATTCCACATTGTTATGCTCAAAAATTTGGTATACCGTATTCGAAATGGGCGTGACATACGCGCCCTGATAAAAGGGCGATCGGCGTGACAACCGGCGGTGTGACAACCGGCTGGGAAGCCGTCGAAACGACCTGAATGCCGTTGCTGGCGTTTCTTCAGTACGGCAAGTGAAATGAGCGATCTGAAGCAAACTTCTGGGAGGAAAACATGCTCAGCACGAAACAAATTCTATCAGTCGGTGTCGGCATCGCGTCGATGGCGGGCGTGATGGCAATGTCCACGGCCCCGGTCGTGGCCGCCGAAGGCACCATTGAAGTCGTGACCCATGCCGGTGCCGGTGGTGGTACCGACGTGAACTCGCGGATGATGATGATCCGGACCCGCCGCGAACTGAAGCAGGACATGGTCGTTGTCAACAAGCGTGGCGGCGGCGGTGCGGCTGCGATGCAGTATTTCAAGAGCCGCCCGGCAGACGGCAACACCGTTCTGACCTTCACGGTTGGCCATGCCATCACCATGGCGCAGGGCAAGACCGATCTGAAGGTCGAGGACATGGCCCCGATCGCGCGTGGCACCAACGACCCGCAGATCCTGATGGTCAACTGCAAGACCACCCCCTACAAGACGCCTGAGGAATTCGTCGCCGGTGTAAAGAATGGCGATGCGATCAAATATGGCGGCACGCAGTCCGGCACCATCGACCATCTGACGGTCTTCCTCTGGGCCAAGCGCCTTGGCCAGCCGATGCCGACCTACATCCCGTTCGGCGGTGGCGGTGAGCTGGCGACCCAGGTTGTTGCCGGTGCCGTCGATGTCGGCGTTCTGAACCTGTCGGAGGCTTCGGCCCCGATCGATGCCGGCGATCTCTGCCCGCTGGTTATCCTGGGTGAGAATCGCATGGAGCCAATTCCGGCCGCGAAGACAGCGCCCGAGATGGGCATCGACCTTGTGCTGTCGACCACACGTGGTTTTGTGACCCATGCCGGTGTGTCCGAAGAGCGCCGCGCCGAGTTGGAGACCGCGATGATGAAGGCCATGGGGCATTCTCTGTATCAGGCCTATCTGATGAATTCGGGACTTGACTCCACCTCGCCGATGTCCTCCGAGAAGTGGGGCAAGCAGATCGCGATGATGGTCAATGAATTCGGTCCGGCCCTGAGGGAAATGGGCCTTCTCGAGTAGGTTTCTGACCTGAACAATCCGGCGGGCGGCGCTCATAGGCGTCGCCCGCTGGTGATCTCCGGGGGAAAATTTGATGCGACCTTTGATCGTACCAGGGATCATCTCTGTCTTTTCGGTGGTGGTAATCTATCTGGCACTGCAGCTGAAGCTGTCGCCGCCGATGATTGTCGGTCACAGCATGCAGCCGCGATCCTTTCCGATCTTCCTGATGGCGATCAACCTGGTTCTGGTTGCCCTGCTGGCCTGGGATGTCATGCGCAACCCGCCAAAGCCGGTGAAGCTGGAGGGGATCACGACCTGGATCTCCATCGCCTTGTTCGCCGCCTTTTATCTGTTGACGACCTTCACCGATTTCTTCATCGCCATCGCGGCGGTGATGTTCGTGCTGTGCGTAAGCTGGGGCGAGAAGCGCTACCATATCGCGGCGCTGGTCTCGGTCACCGTGCCGCTGACACTGTTCATCCTGTTTGACGAAGTTCTGAAGATCAGGTTCCCGCGCGGAATCATCACCAACTGGTATTACGGGTAAGGGGGCCAGACCATGCTTGAAGCCATCACAGCCATGGCCTCGGTCATCGGGGACCCGTTCCTTCTGATGCTGATCGCCGTAACCACCGTGCTCGGCATTGTCATCGGGGTGCTGCCGGGTCTTGGCGCGACAACCGGCGCGGCGCTGCTGTTGCCCTTTACGCTGACCATGTCGCCGGTGAACGCCATCGCCGTTCTGGCGACGCTTTATGTCTCGGCGACCTTCGCCGGCTCGATTACGGCAATTCTGATCAACACACCCGGCACATCAGCCGCGGCGGCGACGACCTTTGACGGCTTTCCGCTGGCGCAGCGCGGTGAGGCTGGCCGCGCCCTTGGCATTGCTGTTGTGGCCAGCACAATCGGCGGTATTTTTTCGATCATTGTGCTCTGTCTGGCGGCGCCGATGCTGGCACGGGTGGCCTATGAATTCCGGCCGCCGGAATATTTCGCGCTGACGGTCTTCGGCCTGTCGATGCTGGCAAGCATTGGCGCTGGCGGCGCGGTGAAGAACCTGATCGGCGGGATCTTTGGCGTCTGGCTGGCGACCATCGGGGCTGAGCGTGTGACCTCGATCGAGCGGTTCATGTTTGGCAATTACGAGCTTTACGAGGGCCTGTCCTTCGTGCCGGTGATGATCGGCCTGTTCGCCATCTCCGAGCTTCTGGTGCAGTCAAAGAACGCGCACCGGGTTGCCGACATCGTGACGCTGAAGGCGGTGAAGCTGCCGACGCGAGAGGATTACAGGAAGATCTGGAAGACCATCGCAAGATCCTCGGGAATCGGCACCTTCATCGGCATTTTGCCAGCCGAGGGCGCGACGGTAGCCTCGATGATCGGCTACTCAGAAGCGCGCAGGTGGTCAAAGAACCGCGAGGAATTCGGCAAGGGATCGATTGAGGGTATCGCCGGTGCCGAGGCTGCCAACAACGCTGCCACTGGCGGGGCGATGGTGCCAACCATGGTTCTTGGCATTCCGGGAAGCGGTACCACCGCCATCATCCTTGTCGGCCTGATGGTGCACGGGCTTCGCCCGGGGCCCTATCTGTTCACCGAACAGATCGGAACGGTCTACCAGATTTTCGGGGCGATGCTTGTTGCCAATGTGATCTTCCTGGCGATGGGGCTGTATGCCGCCAAGCTGTTCGCCCGTATTTCGCTGGTGCCCACCGCAATCCTCTGGCCGATTGTCTTCGCGCTGTCGGTGATCGGTGCCTATGCGCTGAGCGCTTCGCTTCTTGATGTCTGGATCGCGTTGATCTTCGGCGTTGTCGGCTTCTTTGCGCGGCGTCACGGCTTCTCGGTCGCGCCAATCGCCGTCGGTTTGATCCTGGGTCACATGGTCGAGGTCAACCTGCAGAACTCGCTGAAGATGTTCGACGGTGCCTGGTGGATGATCCTTACCCAGCCGCTGGCGCTGCTGTTCCTGGTGCTGGCCTTCCTCGGCCTGTTCGGATCGCAGATCGTGAAGATGATTACCGGCAGCAACAAGAAAGCCGGCTAGAGCGTCGCAGCCGTCTAGATGACGAACTTTTCGAGGCGTCCGGTGTTCAGCGCAAAGCCGAGACCGGGCGCCTCGCTCATTTCGAACCAGCCATCCTTCGCCTCGGGCAGATCGTCATAGATCAGACGGCATGCCTCGACTGAGGCATAATGCCATTCAACGAGCCCGCCATTGCCGACGCCGGCCTGGAGATGCGCGTTGAAAAAGGGCCAGGCCCCACCATTATCGATGCCGACATTGAACCCTGACGCCAGCGCCGCGATTTTCTGGCACTGGGTGAACCCACCGCTGATGACCACATTCGGCTGGATGATGTCGACCGCGCCGGCGATCAGCATGTCACGGAATCGATAGGGTTGTCCTTCATTCTGGCCGCAGGCGACGCGCATGCCGGTCTGGTGGCGAAGTTCGGCCATCTGGCGAACATCATTCTGTGTGATCGGCTCCTCGAAGAAGCTGATGTGATAGGGTGCCAGCGCGGCGGCCAACTCAACGGCATGAAAGTAATCGAGGCTACAATTCGCATCGATGAACAGCTCGGCATCATCGCCGGCAGCGGCGCGGACGCCGGCGACGCGGGCCACATCCTCAATGATCACGTCACTCAGCAGGCGTGGCTCGTCGCGGCGTTGCAGCGCGGAATTGCCAACCGTCATCTTCAGCCGCGAGAATCCGCGCTTGCGCCAGGCCTCTGCGGCGCGGGGCAGCTCGTCCGTCTCGTAATATCCAAACCCGAAGGTGGTGTAGACCGGGCAGCGCTGGCGCGCGCCGCCAAGAAGACGCCAGATGGGCTGGCCAAGCGCCTTTCCCCTGATGTCCCAGATGGCGACATCGATGGCAGCGATGGCGTGCATGCCGATGCCGGTCTGGCCGCGCGGCACCAGTGCCCAGTATAGCTTGTCCCAGATGCGGTCATTGTTCATCGGATCCATGCCGATGATCTGCGGCGTGGCCACCGCGTCGATGGCTGCCTTGATCGGCACCGCCGGTCCGATCGAGGTGATGCCATGTCCGGTGATGCCGGCATCGGTTTCGATCTCGACGACACAGGCCTGATGCGACGGGGTCTTTACCGGCGTGGTGATATCCAGCGTGACCGGCAGGTTCACGGCATGGGCACGGATTGCGGTGATTTTCATGGCTGGAGCCTCTTCTGAACAAAACTAGGCGGCGGCGTTCCAGTGGCTGACCATGTCGCAGGCGATGTCAAAGGCGGCGCGGGTGGCGCCGACATCTGCTGTACCGCTGCCGGCAATGTCAAAGGCGGTGCCGTGCGCCGGGGTTGTTACCGGAAAGGGAATGCCGCCCTGTACGGTCACACCGCGGTCGAACCCCATCAGCTTCAGCGCGATCTGCCCCTGGTCATGATACATGGTGATAATGCCGTCGACATCGCCAGCCTTCGCCTTGAGGAAGACGGTGTCGGAAGGCCATGGACCGTCGACATTAACCTGCCTGCCCTGAAGCATCTCGACCGTCGGGGTGATCACCTCGATCTCTTCCATGCCGAAATTGCCGTTGTCACCGGCATGCGGATTCAGCGCCGCCACCGACAGCCGTGGGCGGGCAAGCCCGGAGCGGCGCAGCGTCCGGTCAATCAAATGCACCGCCTCGGTAATGCGGTGTTCGGTGATATAGCCGGCGACATCCTTCAGCGCGATGTGGCTTGAGACGCGGCTTGTCCAGATGCCGTTCAGCGTGTTGAGCTCGGAGATGTAGCCCTCGACGCCAAGGAATTCCGCCATGTAGTGAAGCTCATCCTCATGGCCAAGCCCGGCCTGGATCAGCGCGGCCTTGTTGAACGGGCCGAAGGTGATGGCATCGATGATGCCGTCACGCGCCATTTCCAGTGCACAGTTGAGGTTGCCAAGCGCCGAGTGGCCATTGGCGATGGTCACTTCGGCAAGCTGCACGTCTTCCGGCGCGATGGTATCACGCACATGGAGCGGAAGCCCGTCAATGCTGGTCCAGTCGCCGCTCAGCGCATCGCAATCGGTCATCTCGACCTCGATACCGGCCTGCGCCTGCCCCATTTCGAACAGGTGCCTGTCGCCGATCAGAAGAATATCGGCCTTGGCGCGTACCTCCTCGTCGGACAGCAGCTTGGCGATCAGTTCAGGGCCGATTCCCCCGGGGTCGCCAGGGATAATGCCGATACGCGGTTTCATTCCGTACTCTCCTCTTCGTCACGGCCCTCTTCGTTATGGCCGGCCGCCAGATTTGTGATCGCGGTCTCGATGTGCGCGCGCATGGCGGTGGCGGCGGCCTCGACGTTCCGTGCCAGCAGGGCGTCGGTGATGTCCTGATGCTGCTGCAGGGTTGTCGCGCGGCCAAGCTTGCGGCGTGACGACAGGAAGCGGGCGCGCCACAGCCTTGCGTTATATTTCGAATGGGTATCGATCAGCGCCGCATTGCCGCTGGCAGCGACGATGGCGGCATGGAAACCCATGTCAGTCTTGAAGAAATCAATCGAGCTGAGCTCGTCGCTCTTCTCGACCATGCGTCTGTTCAGCTTCTCGATCGCTTCAAGCTGCTTGTCGCTGGCATGGCTGCACGCCAGTTCGCCGCCAAGTGCCTCCAGTGTGGCGAGAACCTTCATGCTCTGCGACAGCTCCTCGACCGACGGGTTGGCGACGCGTGACCGGCGTGTCGATGTGTGGTCTACAAGACCCTCTGCTTCAAGAATGCGAAGTGCCTCACGCATCGGGGTACGGCTGATGCCGAGTGCCTCGGCAAGGTCACGCTCGGGGATGTGCATGCCGGGTGGCAGCTTTTCTAGGAGGATCAGTTCACGGACCTTCTCGGCTGTATCAGTGCTCAGCGAACGCCGCTGGCTTGGTTTGATTTCGCCGTCGGCGACAAGTGATGTCAGACTGCGCGTCTTCGCCATGGTCATTGCCCCCAGCGCAGCACCAGCGGATCAAGCGGGCGCATCAACCCGATAAGCTCGTCACGCGTCGGGGCGGGGAGCGGATCGATCGGATGCCGGCAGAAATCGGATTTGATCACCCCGCCTGCCACCATCGCCGCCTTTGCCGCGCGGAATCCGCACTGCCTGTTTTCATGATTGATCACCGGCAGCACGGCGGTATAGCCGGCCACCGCCGTGTCTCGGTCGCCCGCGGCATGTGCGGTTATCACTGGCCGGATCAGATCGGGGATCAGGGCTGATGTCATCGACCCGCTGGCACCAGCGTCAAGATCGGCGAGAAGGGTGATGCCTTCCTCGCCATCGAACGGGCCTTCCACCGCGTCACCTGCCGCCGCCAGAAGTGCCCGCATCTTGGTGGCGGTGCCGGCGGATTCGAGCTTGAACAGCTTGACCATCTCGATCTCGCTTGCCATGCGCGCCAGAAGCGGCACCGGAAGATCGACACCTGAGAGAGGCGCGTCCTGGATCATGATCGGAATGCCAACCTCGCCGACGCGGGCGAACTGCTCGAATGTCTGCGCGGCATTGCCTTTCAGAAGGGCGCCGTGATAGGGCGCCATCATCATCACGATGGCGGCGCCAAGCTCTTTCGCCTCTTTCGCCCGTGCGACAGCGATGTCAGTGGCGAAATGGCTGATGGTGACGATCACCGGCACGCGGCCATCCACATATTCCAGGCACAGGCGCGTCAGATGCGCCCGCTCGGCATCGGAAATCAGGAACTGTTCGGAAAAATTCGCCAGAATGCAGATGCCGTCGCATCCCTGGTCGATCATGCAGTCGAGCACCCGTCGCATGCCATCATCATCAACGGCACCGGTCTCGGTGAACGGGGTGGGCGCAACCGGCCAGATGCCGGAATAGGGACGGGTCGTCATGGGTCTGGTCTGGCTCCTTTCGCCATCAGTCATGCCATCTCTGTGTCAGGGGGCGATATAGCTTGTCTTGACAGTGGTGTAGAATTCGCGGGCATAGCTTCCCTGCTCGCGCGGGCCATAGCTTGATCCCTTGCGGCCGCCAAAGGGCACATGATAATCAACCCCGGCGGTGGGAAGGTTCACCATCACCATGCCGGCCTTGGCATGTTTGCGGAAATGCGAGGCAAGTTTCAGCGAGCTGGTGCAGATTCCCGATGACAGGCCAAACTCGGTGTCATTGGCGACGGCCAGCGCCTCGTCATAATCCGCCACCTTGATCACCGAAGCGATCGGCCCAAAAATTTCCTCGCGTGAGACCCGCATGGCATTGGTCGCGCCGGCCAGCACAGCCGGATGCATGAAGAAGCCGTTGCCATTGCCAAGACCGCCGCCGCGCACATCGCACCCTTCCTCGGCGGCAAGTGACAGATAGCCCAGATTCTGGTCAAGTTGGCTCTGGTCGACAACCGGGCCGATCTGTGTCGCCGCGTCCAGCGGGTCGCCAACGACAAGGTCGGCGGCAGCGGTGGTCAGCCTGTCGAGAAAAGCGTCATGAATCCCTTCGGTCACGATCAGGCGCGATGAGGCGGTGCAGCGCTGGCCGGTCGAGAAGAAAGCGCCATTCAGCGCTGCGCCGACAGCGACATCGAGATCGGCGTCATCGACAACGACCATCGGGTTCTTGCCACCCATCTCGAGCTGTACCTTCTTGCCCCTGGCGGCACAGTCAACCGCAACCTGGCGGCCTGTCGCCACCGACCCGGTGAAGCTGACAGCGGCGATGTCAGGATGGTCGACAATGCGGGCGCCGACCTGTGAGCCCGGCCCCATCACCAGATTGAAGACGCCGGCAGGACAGCCTGCCTCATCAAGAATCTTGGCAAGTTCCCAGGCGCATCCCGGGGTCAACTCGGCCGGCTTCATCACCACCGTGTTGCCAAAGGCCAGTGCCGGCGCAAGCTTCCAGGCGGGGATCGCGATCGGAAAATTCCATGGCGTGATCAGCCCGATCACACCGACCGGCTCGCGCTCGATCATCACCTCAACACCGGGACGGACCGAGGCGATGGCATCGCCGGTGTTGCGAAGCGCCTCGCCAGCGAAGAATTTGAACACCTGCGATGCGCGGATGGTCTCGCCCACTGCCTCGGCAAGGGTCTTTCCCTCCTCCCGCGCCAGCAGCCTGCCAAGCTCGTCCTTGCGTTCGACAATCAACGCGCCGGCGCGCTCCAGAACATCATGGCGAATCTGCGGGCTGGCATGGGCCCAGTCATCCTGCGCCGTCATGGCCGCCGCCACAGCCTCGTCGACCCGCGACGCGCCACCACGCGCGTAGGTGCCGATCACATCATCCTGATTCGCCGGATTGCGGTTGGTTGTGACATCCGAATCCGCAACCCAGTTGCCGCCGATATAATGTGCAAAATCCACGCGTATCTCCTGTGAAATGGCGGGCCAGCCCCGGACCCTGGCGTCATGGTATACCAAATTCACAGGAAGGCAAAGCATCCGGCGATGTTTCCGTCATGGCCGGAGGACAGGGTAATCACGCTGGTGCGACGGGTCAGACGCCCTTCCAGTCGGGCTTGCGTTTCTCGAAAAAGGCGGAGATTCCTTCCTTGAAATCGGCACTACCGAAGGTCTGTTCGACAAGATCGTGATCGTCGGGAAGCGGTGTGGCCGATGACAGGCGGCGGATACCGCGCATGGTGGCATCAAGCGTCAGCGGCGCCAGTTCGGTGATCCCGCGCGCCATCTCGTCGGCGCGGGCCAGCACCGCATCGCGGTCATCCAGAAGTTCTGAGATGAACCCGGCAGAGGCGGCTTCCTCAGCATCGATCAATGAAGCGGTGAGGAGCATGTATTTCAGCCTCGCCTCGCCAATCAACCGCACAAATCTGTAGATATTGGCAATCGCAAGGCAATTGCCGAGGGTGCGGGCGATGGGCGCACCGACCTTCAGGTCACGGCTGCCGATGCGAAGATCGACAGCGGCGGCGATGGCCGCCCCGCCCCCGGTGCAGAACCCGTTCAGCGCGGCGATGGTGGGAATCCGGCAGTCTTCGATGGTTGTCATCACCTTGTCGACCATCTCTTCGTAATTGATGGCGTCTTCCTTGGTGAAGGTGCGGAATTGCGAGATGTCGGTGCCGGCGGCAAAGGCGGCATCGCCGCCGCCGGAGAAAATCAGCACTTTCAGCCCATCCGGATCATCGGCGGTGCCGGCGCGTGCGCAGATCTGCCTGATTTGCTCATACATGCCGAAGGTCAGCGCGTTGCGGCGGTGCGGCCTGTTCAGCACAATGTGGCCGATGCCGTCCTTGGCGCTGTAGAGAAGTTCGTCGTCGGTGCTCACAGCCTCACTCATGGTGTCATTCCTTTCGCGCGCCGGCCTCAGGCCGCGGCGCTTTCTGCCAGATACTGCATCGCGGCCCCGACACCGCCAGACTGGTGCGGCACATCGGCAACGCGAAGTCCCATTTCAACACCGCTCAATGTTCCGGTCAGCATCAGGTCATTGAAGTCGCCAAGATGGCCGATCCGGAAGACCTTGCCGGCAAGACGCGACAGGCCGTTGCCAAGCGACATGTCGAAATGTTTCAGCACGGCGGCGCGGAAGGCGTCGGCGTCATGCCCTTCCGGCAAAAGCACCGCGGTGAGTGAGCTGGAGAAGTCGCGTGGTTCCTGGCACAGCACTTCCAGTCCCCAGGCCTGAACGGCGCGGCGGGTCGCCTCGGCATGCCGGTCGTGGCGGGCGAAGACATTGTCGAGACCTTCCTCATGAAGCATGTCGATGGCCTCGGCCAGACCGTAGAGAAGGTTTGTCGCCGGGGTATAGGGAAACGCCCCGCCGGCATTTGCTGCCAGCTGTTCCTGCCAGTCCCAGTAGGATCGGCGAAGTCCGCCGGACCCGGATTCGGCTATGGCGCGCTCGGAAAGCGCGTTGAAAGACAATCCTGGCGGCAGCATCAGCCCTTTCTGCGATCCCGAGACAGTGACATCGACTCCCCACTCGTCATGGCGGTAGTCGATCGAGGCAAGCGAGGAGATGGTGTCGACCATCAGCAATGCGCCATGCCCGGCAGCGTCCATCGCGGTGCGAACCTCGCCAATGCGTGACGTCGATCCGGTCGAGGTTTCGTTGTGAACGACGCAGACAGCGCGGATGTCCCCGCCGCTGTCGGCACGAAGCCTGTCCTCGATGGCTTGCGGGTCAACGCCGCGCCGCCAGTCGGTCTCAAGGAATTCGGTGACAATGCCGAGCTTGTCGGCCATTTTTTTCCACAGGGTCGCGAAATGGCCAGTTTCCACCATCAGCACCTTGTCGCCCTCAGCCAGAAGATTGGCCAGCGCCGCTTCCCAGGCGCCGGTTCCGGAGGCCGGATAGATGATCACCGCAGTATCGGTTTTGAAAATGGTCTTCATCCCGTCAAGGCACTTCCTGCCTAGCTCGGCAAAGGCCGGGCCGCGGTGATCGATGGTCGGGTGATCCATGGCGCGCAGGATTCGGTCTGGAACGTTGGATGGCCCCGGGATTTGAAGAAAATGCCGGCCGGCCTGATAGGATGGGGAACTCATGTGCGGTAATCTTTCGCGTTGGAATGGAATACCAAATAACCTAGATTTTTCGGGTCACGGTGACAACTGTCCAACGCGCTACCGCGACGCTATGCCCAACGGTTCAGGCCACAGCCTTTTTTCATCGAGTGTTTCATGCCAAATGACATCCGCGTCCCCTCTCTGGCCCCGCTGAAAGCCGAGCTTCGTGGCAGCCTGTTCGACGATGATTTCGCGCGCGGCCGCTATGCCACTGATGCCTCGATCTACCAGATGATGCCGCATGGTGTGGTGGTGCCGGAAAGCCTCGAGGATGTCGAGGCAACGCTGTCCTTCGCGCGGGCCGAAGGCATGGCCATCCTGCCGCGCGGCGGCGGCACCTCGCAATGTGGACAGACGGTGAACCATGCTCTGGTCATCGATACCAGTCGGCATCTGAACCGGATTCTCGAGCTTGATGTTGCGGCGCGGCGTTGTCTTGTCGAGCCTGGGATCGTTCTTGACGAGTTGAACCGGCAGTTGAAGCCGCACGGGCTGTGGTTTCCGGTTGATGTCTCGACCTCCAGCCGGGCCACGATCGGGGGTATGGCCGGCAACAACAGCTGCGGCGGGCGCTCCATCCGCTATGGCATGATGCGCGATAATGTCACCGCCATCGACGCCATCCTGTCAGACGGTTCGACAGCGCGGTTCGGCGATATCGGCATCACCTCGGCGACGGGGCTTCTTGCCGATTTACAGCCGCGTCTTCTGGAAATGGGCGCGGCGCATGCCGGCGATATCATGGAAGGCTTCCCCAAGGTTCTGCGGCGTGTCGGGGGATATAATGTCGATGCGCTGATGCCGGATGCGATGGCGCTTCGCCCTGGCGGGGTGGCCGGTGACGGCATCAACCTGTCGCATCTTCTTGTCGGCTCGGAAGGCACGCTTGCCTTCAGCACCGCGATCGAGCTGAAGCTGTCGCCGCTGCCGGCAAAGAAGCTCATGGGCATCTGCCACTTCCCGACCTTCTACAAGGCCATGGACGCGGCGCAGCATCTTGTCACGCTGGATCCGGTGGCGGTCGAGCTTGTCGATGATACAATGATCGAGCTGGCCCGATCCATCGCGATCTTCCAGCCGACGGTGGAAGAGGCGGTGCGCGGCGACCCGGCGGCGCTGCTGCTGGTAGAGTTCGCCGAGGATGACATGGCGGAGAACGAACACCGCCTTCGCCGGCTCCATGCCATGATGGGCGATCTCGGTTTTGGCTGGGACAAGGGCGATGAGTGGCGTGGCGGCGTGGTTGATGCCATCGACCCGGCGATGCAGGGGCGGATCGCGGAATGGCGCAAGTCAGGCCTCAACATCATGATGAGCATGAAGAACGAGGCGAAGCCGGTTTCCTTCCTTGAGGATTGCGCTGTCGAGTTGAAGGACCTCGCAGAATATACCGACAGGCTGACGAAGATCTTCGACAAGCACAATGCCAAGGGAACCTGGTACGCGCATGCGTCGGTCGGTTGCCTTCATGTGCGCCCGGTGCTTGATATGAAACAGGCGGCCGGAGCGGAAACAATGCGCGCCATCGCCGAAGAGGCCTTCGCGCTGGTGCGCGAATTCGGCGGCTCGCATTCAGGCGAGCATGGTGACGGCATCGTCCGCTCGGAATTCAATGACCGTATGTTCGGTCCGGTGCTTCCGGATCTGTTCCGGCAGGTGAAGGCGATGTTCGACCCGAAGGGCATGTTCAACCCCGGCAAGATCACCGACGCCCCGAAGATGGATGACCGCAGCCTGTTCCGCTTCGCACCGGGATATGAGGTGGAAAGTTTCGACAGCCTGCTTGACTGGGCCGAATGGCCGGGGGCTGCAGGTGGCCTGCAGGGCGCCGTCGAGATGTGCAACAACAACGGTGCCTGCCGCAAGCTCGAGGGTGGGGTGATGTGCCCGTCCTACCGCGCCACCCGCAATGAACGCGATGCTGTGCGTGGCCGCGCCAACACACTGCGTCTGGCGATCTCGGGTCAACTCGGGCCCGACGCGCTGACCAGCGATGCAATGGCCGAGACCATGAAGCTGTGCGTGTCCTGCAAGGCCTGCAAGCGCGAATGCCCGGTCGGCATCGACATGGCGCGGATGAAAATCGAGGTGACCGCGGCGCGCGCCGCGGCGCGCGGCGTTCCTCTTCATGACAGGCTGATTGCGTATCTTCCCGCCTATGCGCCGCTGGCCTCGAAGCTGGCAGGGCTAAGCAATCTTGTACAATCCGGCTGGCGGCATGTTCCCGGCCTTGCCGCGCTGGTTTCGCGGGTAACCGGCTTTACCACCAGGCGGGCGCTTCCGCGCTGGCATGCCAATGCCTTTGATGCTGATGAAATCGGGGATACGCCGACAGGCGACGGGGTGCCGGTGGTGCTGTTCGCCGATACCTTCAACCGCTATTTTGAGCCGGAAAACCTGCGCGCCGCAGTGCGCGTGCTTCGCGCCGCCGGATATGATGCGTTCAGCCCGGCCCCGGCCGGGGGACGGCCGCTCTGTTGCGGGCGGACCTATCTGTCGGCGGGCATGGTCGATGCCGCCCGTGCCGAGGCCGAACGGCTGGTCGCGGCACTCCACCCGCTGGCGCGCAGCGGGGTCCGAATTGTTGGTCTGGAGCCGTCCTGTACCCTTGCCCTTCGTGACGAGATTCCGGCGCTTCTGGCCAGCGCGCAGGCCAGTGAAGTGGCCGAGGCGACGATGACCTTTGCCGAATTGCTGGCCTCGGACCGACCAGAGCTGCCCCTGTCGAAGGCCGGTGGGACGGTGAAGCTTCACGGGCATTGCCACCAGAAGGCCTTCGATCTGGTGAAGCCGGCCGAGGTGGTGCTGCGCGACCTTGCCGGGGCCGAGGTGGAGACCATCGAGACATCCTGCTGTGGCATGGCCGGCGCCTTCGGCTATGGCCGCGAGACCTATGATGTGTCGATTCGCATGGCCGAGGCCGCGCTGCTGCCGGCGGTGCGCGCCGCCGATGCCGAAACAGCGATTGTCGCCGACGGCACCTCCTGCCGCTGCCAGATCGAGGATGGAAGCGGGCGTGAGGCCCTGCATCTGGCGCGGCATCTTGACGGGCTGATGCGCTGAGACGCGCATTATTAACATTTTCATTAAATGTTAATAAATATATTCTACTTATAGTCGTGTAACACAAATCAACGCCGGATATTGCACCTGTAAGTTTGCTTTCCAAGGTTCAATAAAAATACAATAAAATCATATAATAAATATCAATCATTTCACGGATTCTATACGAAGTGATTACCCTTCAGGTCTGTCACTTCCAGTTGAAAGATCTGTAATCGTTTACAGAAATTTCACTTTTTCAACTTTAAATGTTACCCGTTGGTCAGTTTCAAACTTCCAACGATTCACAGCCATGTCCCGCCCTCTCGTCTTCTCCGCACCGGATTTTCCAAACGGACCACGGCTGTCTTTTCTGCATCCTGTGGCCGCCTGTCTGTTGTTGAGCCTTGCAGCATGTGGCGGTGGCGGTGGTGGATTATCGGCTGCCGGGCCCGTTGTGTATGTCGATAACAGCGACCGGCTTGACGGCGGTGAGGCGGAAAGCGGTACGACGCGTGACGCGGGCGGTGATGGCGGGACCGGCAAAGTCGGTCTGCCAACCCCGGGCACCGTTCCCGACCCTGCCTTCTATGAAACAGCCGAATATCACTATGGCGGCAGCAGGGCCCCTCTTGCCGCCACCAATTTCAGCACCGCCTATGCGCGCGGCTGGACCGGGCTTGGCAGCCTGGTGACCATTGCCGATACAGGTGTCGATGCCGATCATCCCGATCTTGCCGCCGGCATTTCTGATGCCCGCGATTTCACCGGAACCGGTATCAATGACACGCATGGACATGGCACGCATGTCGCCGGCATTGTCGGCGCGCGTCGCGACGGTCAAGCCATGCATGGCGCGGCTTTTGATGCCACGCTTGCGATCGCCAAGGTTGCGAGCTCTTCAAGCTACAGCTTCGCGCTGGCGCGTCAGGCCGCCGACTGGGGTGCAAAGGCCGACTCGGTGGCGGTGAATGTCAGCGCCGCCTATTTGCGCGATCGCTATCTTGAGACCTTTCTCGTGCCGATCGGCGAGGCGAGCTACTATCTCGATGATCCATGGGGATACGGTCAGACCGGCTTCTATGGGGTGAAGGCCGAAGCCGCCTCGTGGCGCGCGGCACTTGGTCTACGCCAGGTGCTTGTCAAGGCGGCCGGCAACAACGGCACCGACTACAGCGCCGCCGCGAACCAGCTTGCCACCGCCACCGATGGCAGTGGTGATCTTATCCTGAACCGGCAGATGCTGATCGTCGGTAATTGGGACCCGGCCACCAACCAGATTCGTGGCAACCGCGCCGGCAATGTCTGTACCACCTGGCAGAATGGTGCCTGCGCCGACGCCGCGAAGATCAGCGACAGTTTTCTGCTGGCGCCG
The DNA here is from genome assembly GCA_038139365.1 of Alphaproteobacteria bacterium. GTDB lineage: Bacteria > Pseudomonadota > Alphaproteobacteria > Puniceispirillales > Puniceispirillaceae > UBA8309. The sequence continues at coordinate 24,870 of JAYOST010000002.1, read as the reverse complement.
GGAACCGGTGTTGTCTCGACCTATCTTGATGGCGGCTATGCGGCGTTGAGCGGAACCAGCATGGCGGCACCAGTGGTGTCGGGCGGGCTCGCCCTGCTCCGCCAGATGTGGCCGCATCTGGATGGCCGGCAGCTTGCCACGATCCTTCTTGAGAGCGCCGACAGGACGATCCCCGGCTATGCCGAGCACAGCCATGGCCAGGGGCTGCTTGACATGGCGGCGGCGACCAGTCCGGTCGGTGATGTCAGTGTACCGCAGGGGGATGATGTGACAGCAGCGCGGCTCAGGCCTCTGGCATCTGGCGCGCTCGCCGGGATTGGTGCGGCGGCAAGCGCGGCCTTGTCCGGTGTGATGATTCTGGACAGCCATGATCGCGATTTCTATCTCGATCTCGGCCTCAGCCTTGCCGCCATCGATACCCGCAGGGGCGGTGTTGCTGCCGCTGGCGGCCTGACTGATGGTTATGCTGGCTATCTTGATCCGGCGCGGCATGTGGCACTTCGCGTTCCGTTGCATCGCGGCTGGTCCCTGATCGGCGGCGCCGGACAGGAGACTGGCGGGTTCCTCGGCAACAGCCTGTCTGGGCTTCTCGGTGATGTGACAGCCAGCAGTACCGCCTATGCGCTGGCGAATTTCCGGCATGGCTTTGGCGATGGCGCGACTGGCCTGTTCGCACAGCTTGGCGGTGCTGTGACCAGGCTTGAGACGGGAGAGGCTCCGAGTCTGCTGGCACAGCCCGGCATCGTGACCTCGAGCACCGCCAGCCTTGGTCTGACGCATCCTGCGGCAGGCGGGTTGTTCGGGGTCAGTCTCAGCCGCCCGGTCCAGATCGATTCCGCCCAGATGCACTATCGTCTACCGGTGGCACGCCAGCTCGACGGCACCGTGCTGCAGGAGGAACGCCATGTCGATCTGCGCCCTGCCAGGCGCGAGACTGATCTGGGATTGTTCTTCCGGCGGGCAGGCCTTGGCGGCAAGCTGCGCGCCGAAAGCTACGTTGAATGGCGGCATCAGGCACCACATGCAAAGGGCATCGCCCTGGTCGAAACCGGAGTCAGGCTGCGGTTGTCACTGTGAGGCGTGATCCGGCAGGTGCCGCGATGGCGCATTTCGATGTGACGGCGAGTGCGTCCACCAGTGTGACGACGCGTCAGGGTAAAGCGGGAAGCCGATCTAGCCGAGCCGTCCGTAGAAAGTCATCCGTGCCGCCTCTGACAGGGCGACCCCGGGTTCTGAATTGTAGGCCAGAACCACTAGAATCCTGGTGCGCTTGCCAATGGTCGGGGTGACCCGGTGCATTGAATTGCGACCACGGAACAGGACCAGTGTCCCGGGTGTTGCGTCAAGCAGTTCCGGCGGCGTCCTGCCATCCAGCACCGCCTCGACACCGCTGTAATTCAGCTCGCCGGCATCCGCATCGCGAAGGTCGCGGACATATTGGAACTCGCCCCCATTCTCGGGGGCCTGCAGCAACAGCGTCACGGCAAAGGATGAATTGTCGAAATGCCAGCCGAGTTCCTGGCCGGCGGCGGCGTAATGCACATTGATCGAGGATAACGGGTCGGCATATTCGTGAAGCGCCGCCTCGCCGACGACGCGCGCCAGGAACCTGCGGAATTCCGGTGCTTCGTAGATGGTATGAAGTCCGGAGCCGGTCGGCACCTGATCGGTTGTGATACACCCCTTGGACGAGGAAATCTGCCGGTTGAAGACGTGGGCGTCGCCAAGCTCGGGTCGCGGCGGTGTCAGATAGACATTGTGCGTCGAGCTGGTGAAGAAGGCGTTCGGCGATTCCGCCTCGGCCTCCGCCACAAGCTCCAGTCGCGCGGCCTCCTGAAGGAACCCGGGGATTGTCAGGACGCCGTCACGGTCAAGCCGATCACGGCAGGCGGCGATGAACCCGTCATCGCCAAGCGGACAGGCGGACAGGTCGATCACATGATCTATACGCGACATGCAGTGTCTCCCCGCCTGTGCCGGTCAGTAGCCAATGGCGCAGCCATCCTTGCGTGGGTCGGACCCGGCTGTCAAAAGCCCGGTCTGCCAGTCGATGGCAATGGCCTGCGATCCGCCGATCGGCTTTTTTGCCGGGCGTATGTCATGGCCAAGGGCACGAAGTTCTTCACGCGTGGAGTCCGGGATTGGCCCCTCGACCTCGACAAAATCATTGAAGGGCTCGGGGAAGAAGCGTGCCGTGTCCTGTGCCATCTGCACATCCATGCCGTAATCGAAATGACGCGTCAGGAACTGCATATGTCCAAAGGCCTGGTATTCGCCGCCCATCACGCCATAGCTGATCTGTGCGCGGCCATCCTTTGTCACCATCGCCGGGATGATCGTATGGAGCGGGCGCTTGCCGCCGGCAACACCGTTCGGGTGGTCGGGATCGACAACAAAGCCCTGTCCGCGATTCTGCAGCAGAACACCGCTTTCGGGCGCCATAATTCCCGAGCCGAATCCGTCATAAAGGGTGTTGATCAGGCTGCAGGCATTCCGGTCGCGATCAACAACGCTGATATAGACAGTGCTCTTGTGACGCGGCAGCTCGCTTGGCGGCAGCGGGTGGATGCGAGATTTGTCACTGATCTGCGCGCGAAGCGCGGCGGCATAGGCCGGGTCCAGCATCTGCGCCACCGGCACATCGACATGCGCCGGGTCGGCCAGCACCGCCCCGCGGTCGCGATAGGCAAGGCGGCCGGCCTCGATCTCGTGATGGATCCGCATGGTGGACAGCGGATGGTCCCCATAGGTGTCGACACCGCTCATCATGTTGAGTAGCAGCAGCGCGATCACGCCCTGGCCGTTTGGCGGACATTGCCAGACCGTGTGGTCGCGGAAGCTGGTGCTGATCGGGGTGACATAATCGCCAATGGCGTTCTCGAAATCGGCAGCCTGGTGACGCCCGCCAAGGCTTTGCAGCAGTGTCAGGATTTCCTCGCCGACCGGGCCTTCATAGAACCCGGCGCGGCCTTCGCGTGCGATCCGCTCGAGGGTCTTGGCCAATGCCGGCTGTGTATGGCGCGCGCCAAGCGGTATCGGCACCCCGCCAGGAGCGAAAACCGCGCTGGCGGCGGCATCAAGCGCGCCGACTTCATTGGCGAAATCGAAGGCCACGCGCTGCGTTACCGGATAGCCGTCGCGGGCATAGCCGATGGCCTGGGCAAGTATCCGGTCCAGCCCGAATGTGCCGTGGTCACGGCTGAGCTGTACCCAGGCATCGACAGCGCCGGGAATGGTCACGGCATGCGGCGACTGCCGTTCGATTTTTGTGATGCCTTGCTCGAGAAGCCAGTTCGAATCCAGTCCCTGCGGTGCGCGCCCCGATCCGTTAAAGGCGATGATCCTGTCCCTGCCAGCTGGCGCGTAGACGCAGAAACAATCGCCGCCGATGCTGGTCGATTGCGGCTCGACAACAGCCTGAACAGCGCAGGCGGCAAGCGCCGCATCCATGGCATTGCCGCCTTCCTGGAGAATGCGCACGGCAGCCTGGGTGGATAGGGGGTGAGAGGTGCTTGCCATTCCGTTCGGGGCGGCGACCGGGGACCGGCCCGGCAATTCGAGGTTACGCATGTGCAAGGCCTTATCAATCTTGGTTTACATGTTTGGCATTCATCATGTCGGCAATGCCCGCCGACCCAACAGGGCCGCGCGCCGCTTGACACGGTCCGCGCCCCTGATGTGATGGTCAATATGGTGTGGTCAGCGGCATTTTGCCAATAGGCTTTTGGTTATTCGGCGGCAGCCTCCCATTCATCGATGCTGGGGCAACTGCAGATCAGGTTGCGGTCACCAAAGGCGTTGTCAACGCGCCCGACAGGTGGCCAGTATTTGTTCGCCTGTTTGTTGCCTTCGGGATCGCCCGCCTCGGCCCGGCTGTAAGGATGAGCCCAGTCATCACACATCAGGTCGGCCGCGGTGTGCGGTGCGTTGACGAGCGGGTTGTCATCTGCCGGCCAGACCCCTTCCTCGACCTTCGCGATTTCCGCGGCGATGGCCAGCATCGCGTCGCAGAACCTGTCGATCTCGGCAATCGATTCCGACTCTGTCGGCTCGATCATCAGCGTTCCCGCGACCGGGAAGGACATGGTCGGCGCGTGGAAGCCGAAATCGATCAGCCGCTTGGCAATATCCTCATTGCTGATGCCGGCGCGGTCCTGGATGCCGCGAATGTCGATGATGCATTCATGCGCCACCCGCCCGTTCGCGCCGCTATAGAGAACCGGGTAATGATCCTTCAGCCGCGCCGCCATATAGTTGGCCGCCAGAATGGCGCTCGACGTGGCCTCGCGAAGACCGTCGGTTCCCATCATTCGGATATAGGCATAGGTGATCGGCAGAATGCCTGCCGACCCGAAGGGGGCAGCGCTGACCGCCCCCTCGCCGCCAAGTGGCGACCCGGGAAGGAACGGTGCCAGATGCCCGGCGACGCCGATCGGGCCAACGCCCGGACCCCCGCCGCCATGCGGAATGCAGAACGTCTTGTGAAGGTTCAGATGACTGACATCCGCACCGAATTGCGGCGGTGCGCAATGCCCGACAAGTGCGTTCAGATTGGCCCCGTCGACATAGACCTGGCCGCCAGCTTCATGGACGATGTCACACAGTTCGGTGATCGATTCCTCAAACACACCATGCGTTGACGGATAGGTCACCATGATCGCCGCCAGATTGTCGCGATGTGCCTCTGTCTTGTCCATCAGGTCGCCGATATCGACATTGCCGTCATCATCGCACTTCACAACGACCACCTTCATGCCGGCCATCGCCGCCGACGCCGGATTGGTGCCATGTGCGGATTGCGGGATCAGGCAGACATTGCGGTGGTGGTCACCGCGTGACTGGTGATAGCGCGAAATGGCCATCAGCCCGGCAAATTCCCCCTGCGATCCGGCGTTAGGCTGCACCGATACCGCGTCATAACCGGTGCAATCAGCCAGCATCACTTCCAGCTTGCGGATCATCTCGGCATAGCCCTCGGCCTGGTCTGCCGGCGCAAAGGGGTGAATCTGCGCGAATTCAGGCCAGGTCACCGGGATCATCTCGGCAGTGGCATTCAGCTTCATCGTGCAGGACCCCAGCGGAATCATGCAGCGGTCAAGCGCCAGATCACGGTCGGCGAGGCTCCGCATATAGCGGAGCATCTCGGTCTCGGTGCGATAGCGGTGGAACACCGGCTGCCGCATGAAGCCGTCCGATCTCGCCAGCCCTGCGGGGATCGCCATCGGGGCTTCGTCAACCATGTCGGCACCAAGCGCCGACAGCAGATTTGCCAGCATCTTCTCATCGCTGGTCTCATCAAAGCTTGCCGCCACCGCGCCGTCGAGACGGCGCAGATTTATGCCGGCGTCGAGTGCTGCGGCAACCAGCGCCTCGGCATCATCGCCGGCCTCGATGGTGACCGTGTCAAAAAAGCCGTGATGACGGATGGTGCGCCCGGCTGCGCGCATCGCCGCGGCAAAACGGCAGGCCATGCCATGTGCATGCCCGGCAATGCGGGTCAGCCCCTCGGGCCCATGCCACAGGCCGTAGAATCCGGCCATCACCGCCAGCAGCACCTGCGCGGTGCAGATGTTGGAGGTGGCTTTCTCACGGCGGATATGCTGCTCGCGTGTCTGCAGGGCGAGACGATAGGCCATGCGGCCGGAATTGTCCTGGCTGACGCCGACCAACCGGCCGGGGATCGAGCGCTGATGCGCCGTGCGGCAGGCGAAGAAAGCGGCGTGCGGGCCACCATATCCGAACGGCACGCCAAAACGCTGTGATGACCCCAGAACCATATCGGCGCCAAGCGCGCCGGGGGATTCGATCATCGTCAGCGCCAGCAGGTCGCTGGCAACGATCGCCAGACCGCCGGCGGCATGGACAGCCTCGATCTCGGGCTTGATGTCACGTACATCGCCGGTGCTTCCGGGATAGCTGATCAGCGCCCCGAAACATCCTTCGTCATAGGTCTCGGCGGTGTCACGAACCTCTATCTCGATGCCGATCGGCGCGGCGCGGGTGCGCAGCACGGCCAGCGTCTGTGGATGGGTGTCGGGGTCAACGCGGAACAGGGTGCCCTTGCCGCGATGCGCGCGATAGGCCATGGCCATGCCCTCGGCGGCGGCTGTCGCCTCGTCGAGAAGCGAGCCGTTGGCGATATCCATGCCGGTCAGTTCGATCACCATTGTCTGGAAGTTCAGAATGGCCTCGAGCCGCCCTTGCGAGATTTCAGGCTGATACGGGGTGTAGGCGGTGTACCAGGCCGGGTTTTCAAGAACATTGCGAAGGATCACCGGCGGCGTATGGCAGCCGTAATATCCCATGCCGATCAGCGAGGTGACGATCCTGTTCCTGCTGGCGATCTCGCGTAATTCGGCGAGGATTTCGGCCTCCGACAGCGGCGCCCCGATCTGCATCTCGTCGGCACGGCGGATATTCACCGGAACGACCTCGTCCATCAGCGCGTCGACTGACGGCAGATCCAGGGCCGCCAGCATGCGTTTCATATCATGCGCGTTCAATCCGATATGGCGGGTCGAGAAGGGGGCCTGCGGCGCTGATCCGGTCGCTGCAAATCCAGACTCTAATGGTGACATGACACTCTCCTTTGCTTTGTGCTGACCGGTGGCACCCGGCATTTCATCAGCCTTTCTTTTGTTTCCTCATACGGGCGCGGCAAATGGGGGAGGCCGCCTGGCCCTAGGCGATCATCGCGTTGTAGGATTCCTCATCCATCAACTCGTCAAGGTCACTGGCGTTTTCGATGCGGATCTTGAAAAGCCAGCATTCACGGGCGCGTTCCGGGGTGATCGCTGTCAGGTCGTCAAGAAGCCCCGCATTGATCTCGGTGATTTCGCCACCGGCCGGGCTGTAAATGTCCGACGCGGCCTTTACCGATTCAAACACCGCGACCGACTCGCCGCGGGCAACCGTGGTGCCGGCCTCGGGAAGCTCGACAAAGACGATGTCGCCAAGCTGTTCGATGGCGTGTGGTGAAATGCCGACCGTGCCGGTATCTCCCTCAAGATTGATCCATTCATGGTCTTCGGTGTAACGCAGCATCCTGGTCTCCTTCTGTGCTGTTTTCTGTCATCCGCGGATGTAACGATGGGGAACAAGCGGGAGCGCCGCCGTGACGACCGGTGTCTCGCGGCCACGCGTCAGCGCCATTAATTCGGTGCCTGCGGCGGCCAGCTCGGAATCCACGAAACCGAGTGCGGCCGGGGCATCAAGACTGGGGGCAAAACCGCCCGAAGTGACGATCCCGACAATGGTGCCATCCAGTGCCAGTTCGGCCCCGTCGCGCACTGGCCGGCCACCCTGCGGCAGCAGCCCGACAAGCTGGCGCGGCGCGCCATTGGCGAAATCGTCAAGGATCGGCCCGGCCCCGGGGAAATCACCAGCTTCACGCCGACGCTTTGACAGGGCAAAGCGCAGACCGGCAGCCACCGGGTTGATCGTCTCGTCAAGCTCATGCCCCCAGAGCGGCAGCCCGGCCTCGAGGCGCAGCGTGTCGCGGGCGCCAAGGCCGGCAAGGCTGACAGCGTCATCGGCGAGAAGCCGCGTTGCCAGCCTTTCGGCATCCTCGGCCGGCATCGAAATCTCGAACCCGTCCTCGCCTGTGTAACCTGAGCGGGTGACGATGCAATCGGCCCCATCAATGCTGAAATGACCAATCTGCATGAAATGAAAGCCGGCAAGGTCGAGGCCGAGGCGTTCAAGGACGGCTGGTGATTGCGGCCCCTGAAGCGCCAGCAGGGCACGGTCGGACTTCACCGTCATCTCCACCCCGTCGCCAAGATGGGCACGAAGATGCGCAATGTCATGATCGGCACGACCGGCGTTCACGACAAGCTGGAGCCCGCCGTCAAGACGCGCGATCATCAGATCATCCAGAACACCGCCGGTTTCGTTCAGAAACAAAGAATAGCGCACCCGGCCTTCACCAATCGCCCTGACATCAGTGGGTGTCAGCGCTTCCAGCATTGCCTCGGCGGCAGGGCCTGACAACCAGACCTGGGCCATGTGAGAGACATCGAACAGACCGGCGGACTCGCGCGTTGCCAGATGCTCGGCCTTGATGCCGTCGGCATATTGCACCGGCATGTCCCAGCCGGCGAACGGCACCATGCGGGCACCATGCGCCACATGGAAGGCATGAAGGGGTGTGGTGTGAAGAAGGGTCTTGCTTGTCTCCACCGTGGCTCTCCTGTTGCGACGCAAAAAGGACCTTCGATCATGTCAATCAACAAGATCGAAAGTGCCCTCTCTGTCCTCGTAACCTGAGAGATTTCCCGCCTTGGCCGGTGATCTTCAACAGATCAGTCCGGCAAGACGGCTTTCCCCGTCGGTGGGCACTGCTGTGCCGCTTTCCAGAGTGCTCACAAAAAAGAGTACGGGTACCTGAGAGTTTCCCGGGCGGTTGCTCCTTCGGTGGTCGCGGCGATGGCTCTGCCGTTGGTTCCGTCGATCACTCGTCTGGAACCTGCGCTGCGACTCTCTCCCCTTCTCTGTATCGAGCCGGCAAAGACTATGCTGGTCAGCCGATTTAGGCAAGATCAAATGGCTCACATCGCCGTGAGGCTAAAACAATCTGACATATGGCGATGATGTTACGATATGGCTTGCGGTGGTGGCGCCTGACCCCCATATCGGGTGCATGCGGCGATACCGGCAGCCGCGTTTTTCAAATGACAACCGGACTAAGCAAGAGTGACCGATGCCTGACAGTTGCCCCATCTGGGACCTGACCGATCTCTATGCCGATATCGGCGATGCCGCGATCACCTCTGATATCGAGGGGGCCCGAGCCGCCGCCGCGGCGCTTGCCGAGGCCTGGCAGGGCAGGCTCGCCAGCGCCGATGCCGCCGAACTGGCGACAGTGATTGCCGAATATGAACGGATCACCGAAATCCTTGGCAAGGCGGCAAGCCATGCGCAGCTGCAATTCGCTGCCAATACCACTGATGCCGATATCGCCCGTCATCACCAGTCGATCCGCGAGACTGGTGCCGAGATTGCGTCGGCACTGCTGTTTGTCGAGCTGGAGCTGGCGGCAATGCCGCAGGAGCGCATGGACGAGCTGGTGAAGGTGGCGGTGCTGGCCCACTGGATTCCGTGGCTTCGGCGGGTGCGCGCCTATGCCCCGCATATGCTGGCCCCCGATATGGAACGGATGCTGGCCGAGCGCGCGCCGAGCGGGCGCGGCGCCTGGGTGCGGCTGTTCGACGAAACCGCTGCCTCGCTGCGTTTCCCCTTTCAGGGTGCCGATGTGACCGAGGCGGAAATCCTGAATTCGCTATCCAGCGCCGATGCCGATGAACGGCGTGAGGCCGGCGCGTCGCTGTCCTCGGTGATGAAATCGAATGAACGGCTGTTGTCGCTTGTGCTGAACACCATCGCCAAGGACAAGGAGGTCGAGGATCGCTGGCGCGGCTTTAGCCGGCCGGTTGCGGCGCGCAACCTCGATAATGATGTCGATGATGAAACCGTCGATGCGCTTGTCAGCGCGGTTGGCTCGCGCAATGCCGACCTGGCGCATCGCTATTATCGTCTGAAGGCCGGCTGGATGGGCGGTGAGAGCATCGACTGGTGGGACCGCAACGCGCCGCTTCCCGACGATGATGACCGCAGTTTTGCCTGGGATGAGGCCAAGCATCTTGTCCTCGACAGCTTTGCCGGGTTCGATTCGAAGATGGCCGAGCTTGCCGAACCGTTCTTCGCCCGTAACTGGATTGATGCGGCGCCGCGTGCCGGAAAGAGCTCTGGCGCCTTCTCGCACCCTGTCACGCCTTCGGCGCACCCCTATATCCTGATGAACTTCTCCGGCAAGTCGCGCGATGTGATGACGCTGGCGCATGAAATGGGGCATGGCATTCACCAATGTCTTGCCGCCGACCGCGGTTATCTGATGGCGGATACGCCGCTGACACTTGCCGAGACGGCTTCGGTCTTTGCCGAGATGCTGACCTTCCGGCGGCTTGTCGACAGCGCCGAGGATGCCGGCACCCGCCGCCGCCTGCTTGCCGGCAAGGTCGAGGATATGCTGAATACGGTGGTCCGCCAGATCGCCTTCCATAATTTCGAAACCCGCTTTCATGAGGCGCGCCGCACGGCCGAGCTGACAGCCGAGGAGATTTCCGACATCTGGATGGAGACGCAGCGCGCGGCACTTGGCCCGGCGGTGCGAACCGGTGATGATTACCGGCCGATCTGGGGCTATATCCCGCATTTCGTGCATACCCCTTTCTATGTCTACGCCTATGCTTTTGGCGACTGCCTGGTGAACGCGCTGTGGCAGAGCTATGCCGGGGCGCAGCAGAATGGCACTGCCGACGGCTTTGTGACCAGCTATCGCGAACTTCTCTGCGCTGGCGGTACCGAACGCTATGATGTGGCGCTGCAACGCTTCGGTCTTGATCCGCGTGATCCGGCCTTCTGGTCGATGGGGCTCGACATGATTTCTGGAATGATCGACGAGCTGGAAGGGCTGTCCTGATGGCGGCACCGGATAATGGCCGCGTCGGCGGCAGGCTGCGGCGCTATGCGCGGGTAACGACAACAATGACCGGCCTTGCCGCGCGCATGGCTGGCGAGCGTTACCTTGGCCTTGAGATCGACCGGTCGAAACATGCCGCCGATCTTCGTGACGCGCTTGGCGGGCTGAAGGGCCCGATCATGAAAGTGGCGCAGATCCTGTCGACCATTCCCGATGCGCTGCCGCCGGAATATGCAGAAGAGCTGGCCAGCCTGCAGGCCGATGCGCCAGCCATGGGATGGCTGTTCACCCGTCGGCGGATGGCGGCGGAACTCGGTCCCGACTGGCAACAGAAACTGCAGTCCTTCTCGCGTGAGGCGGTCTCCGCAGCGTCCCTTGGTCAGGTCCACCGCGCCACTGATCTGGATGGCAACGCGCTGGCGATGAAGCTTCAATATCCGGACATGGCCTCGGCCATTGATGCCGATCTGCGCCAGCTTCGGCTCGTCTTCCAGCTTTATGAGCGGTATGATTCGGCGATCTCGACAAGCGACATCTATGATGAACTGTCGGAGCGGCTTCGCGAGGAGCTGGACTATCGGCGCGAGGCTGCCAATCTCGAGATGTACAGGATCATGCTGGCGGATGAGGATGCGGTGAGGCTTCCCGCCTATCGTCCGGAGCTGTCAACCGGCAGGCTGATGACCATGAGCTGGCTCGACGGCACCCGTGTGATGCCGTTTCTCGAGACAGAGCCGTCGCAGGAGGTGCGCAACCAGATCGCCCGCAACATGTTCCGCGTCTGGTATGTGCCCTTCTATTATTACGGCGTCATTCATGGCGACCCGCATCTTGGCAATTATTCGCTGGATTCGGAGAACCGGATCAATCTGATGGATTTCGGCTCGATCCGGCTGTTCCGCCCGTCCTTTGTCGGCGGGGTGATCGACCTGTATCGCGCGCTTCGCGATAATGACGAGGCGCTGGCCGTTCATGCCTACGAAAGCTGGGGCTTTCATGGGCTCGACCGCGAGGCGATCGAGGTTCTGAACATGTGGGCGGAATTCATCTATGCGCCGCTGCTGGAAGACCGGGTGCGCCCGATCCAGGCGCTTCGCAACGGGTCTGCCGGGCGTGATCTTGCCGGCAAGGTGCATGGCGAGTTGAAACGCATCGGCGGGATCAAGCCGCCACGGGAATTTGTGCTGATGGACCGCGCCGCCGTCGGTCTTGGTTCGGTCTTCATGCATCTCGGGGCCGAGGTCAACTGGCACAATCTGTTCCATGACCTGATCGATGATTTCGACCGCGAGACACTGGCGGCGCGCCAGAAAGATGTTGCCGAGAGGGCCGGCATACCGGCCGAACTCGTGCAGAAGGCGGACTAGCCGAGGCTGGTCAGGATCTGGTCAAGCGATGCCTTGGCATCACCATAGAGCATCCGTGAGTTATCCTTGAAGAACAGCGGATTCTCGATCCCCGAATAACCGCGACCCTGGCCACGCTTGGAGATGATCACCTGGCGGGCCTTCCAGACTTCCAGAACCGGCATGCCCGCGATCGGGCTTCCGGGGTCGTCCTGTGCCGCCGGGTTCACAATGTCATTGGCACCAAGAATGATCACCATATCCGTGTTGGGGAAGTCTGGATTGATCTCGTCCATTTCCAGAACGATGTCATAGGGCACCTTCGCTTCGGCAAGAAGCACATTCATATGGCCCGGAAGGCGTCCGGCGACCGGATGGATGGCAAAGCGTACCGATTTGCCCTGCGCCCGCAGGCGCCTGGTGATTTCGGAAACCGCGCCCTGTGCCTGCGCCACCGCCATGCCATAGCCCGGCACGATGATGATGTCCTGTGCGTCCTGAAGGTCGGCTGCAACACTGGCCACATCAGTGGCAATCATTTCGCCCTCGACCTCCTGCGCGCTGCTGACGGTGGTGCCCCACCCGCCAAGGATCACCGACAGGAAGTTGCGGTTCATCGCGCGGCACATGATGTAGGACAGAATCGCACCCGAGGCGCCGACAAGGGCGCCGGTGACGATCAGCAAATCATTGCCAAGAAGGAAGCCGGTGGCGGCAGCGGCCCATCCTGAATAGGAATTCAGCATCGAGACGACGACCGGCATGTCGGCGCCGCCGATGGCCATCACCAGATGCGCGCCGAAGATCAGCGCGATGGCTGTCATCAGATAGAGCGTCCAGTCGGCAGGCTGGTTCAGGTACATGCCGCCGAGCCAGACGCAGCCAAGCACCGCGATCAGGTTCAGGATGTTGCGCCCGGGCAGTGTCAGCGGCTTGCCGTCGAGCATGCCCGACAGCTTGCCGAAGGCGATGATCGATCCGGTGGTGGTCACCGCGCCGATAAAGACGCCAAGGAAGATCTCGACCTCATGAATGATCAGCTCCGCACCTGCCAGACCTGCCGGTGGAGCGATATGCGAGTTGATGCCGATAAAGACGGCCGCGGCGCCGACGAACGTATGCAGCGCGGCGACAAGCTGCGGCATGCCGGTCATCTCGACCCGACGCGCGACGACAATGCCGATCACCGAGCCGATCACGATCATCAGGATCAGGATGTTGGAAATTGCCACCTGCGGGCCGAAGATGGTCGCGCCGACGGCAAGCGCCATGCCGACGATCCCGTACCACACGGCACGCTTTGCGCTTTCCTGGTTGGACAAGCCACCGAGCGACAGGATGAACAAGACGCTGGCGGCGATATAGATGGCTGTGACGATGTTAGCACTCATCTCGGATCAACTTTCCCTGATCAGTCTGTCTGGTCAGCTTTTCTGGAACATCGCCAGCATGCGGCGTGTCACCATGAAACCGCCGACGATGTTGATCGTGGCGATGAGGACGGAGATTGCGGCGAGGATCATCACAATCTGGTTGCTGGAGCTGATCTGCAACAGCGCCCCGAGGATGATGATCCCCGAAATGGCGTTGGTCACCGCCATCAGCGGTGTATGCAGCGCGTGGCTGACATTCCAGATCACCTGGAAGCCGACGAAGCAGGCCAGCGCGAAGACGATGAAATGCTGCATGAAGCTGGCCGGCGCATAGGCCCCGACAAGAAGCATGAACAGCCCGCCAAGGACCAGCATGCCAAACTGGCGCTGGCCAGCCTTGCGGTGGGCCTCGCGTTCCTGCGCCGCCTTTTCCTCGGGTGTCAGTTCAACCGGTTTTGGCGCGGCAGGCGCCTTGCCGATGGCCTGGACCTTCGGGGCTGGCGGCGGGAAGGTGATCTCGCCAGCATGAACCACGGTGGCCCCGCGGATCACGTCATCTTCCATATTGATGGTGATCTGGCCGTCCTTTTCCGGGGTCAGGTCATCCAGCATATGGCGGATATTGGTGGCATAGAGGGTCGAGCTCTGCGCCGCCATCCGGCTCGGGAAATCGGTATAGCCGACAATCTTCACGCCATTGTCCGAGGTGACGATCTGGTCGGCAACGGTCAGGTCGCAATTGCCGCCCTGCTCGGCCGCCAGGTCGATAACGACAGACCCGGGCTTCATCAGACCAACCATCTCGGCAGGCCACAGCTTTGGGGCCGGGCGGCCCGGGATCAGCGCCGTGGTGATGACGATGTCGACTTCCGGTGCCTGTTCGCGGAACAGCGCCATTTCCTTTTCGATGAATTCCGGCGAGGCGGGCTTGGCATAGCCGCCTTCGCCCGATCCATCTTCCTCGAATTCCAGCATCAGGAACTCGGCGCCCATTGATTCGATCTGCTCGGCCACTTCCGGGCGCACATCAAAGGCACGGACGATGGCGCCAAGCGATGTGGCTGTGCCGATCGCCGCCAGACCGGCGACACCGGCACCGATCACCAGCACCTTGGCCGGCGGCACCTTGCCGGCGGCGGTAATCTGGCCGGTAAAGAAACGTCCGAACTGGTTGCCCGATTCGATCACCGCGCGATAGCCGGCGATATTTGCCATCGAGGACAGCACGTCCATTTTCTGCGCACGGCTGATCCGTGGCACCATATCCATGGCGATGGCGTTGCTGTTCGCGGCCTTGAAGGTATCCAGAAGCGCCTGGTTCTGCGCCGGCCAGAACATGCTGATCACAGTCTGTCCCTTGCGCAGGTTTTTTTCCTCAGCGGAGGAGACGCCGCGGACCTTGACCACGATGTCTGCCTGTTTCCAGAGGTTCGCCGCGGTTTTCACCACAGCGGCGCCGGCCTCTTCATAGGCGGCGTCATCGAATCCGGCGGCGGCACCAGCCCCCGACTGCACCACGCAGTCATAGCCGAGCTTCTGGATCTGCCGAACGCTGTCGGGAGTCATGGCCACGCGCTGTTCGCCTGCAACCGTCTCTTTTGGGCATCCAACCTTCATGTCCCAGCCTTTATGTTGTTTTCCAATCTGTGGGTCGGGACGGCCCCGAATTTCCATGCTGCAATGTGGACCGGCAGGGGGCCAGTGCACAACCCCGGAGTTGGTAAGGGATTTTTGCGCGAATCGCTATAATTCGCAGAGAGATATTCTGTCACATGCGGATCGTGACAAATATGGGCCAGGACGTCAGCCGGGCTACCCAGCACCCCCAGCAACAACAAAAGCCGCCATGGCAGGGCCAGGGCGGCTTTCCTCGCATGTCACCACGCTAGGCGGTTCGCGGCGAAAGCTCTAGTAGCCCTCGCGCTCCATCCGCTTGCGCATCAGCTTGCGGACCCGACGGGTCGATTCGGCAGCTTCACGGGCGCGGCGCTCAGACGGCTTTTCATAGGAGCGACGATTCTTCATCTCGCGGAACACGCCTTCACGCTGCAGCTTCTTTTTCAGAACGCGCAACGCCTGGTCAACATTGTTGTCTCGTACGGTTACGTACACGGTCGATCACACCTTTCGGTCTGGTTTTCATCGCCATCGCCATGTCCCGGTGGCCGGGGTCCCCGATATCCCGGGAAACAAGGTGATGGTGCGCCCGCCATAAGGCAGGTCGCGACAAGGTGCGTGTGGTATCATACCTGCGGCGTGAATGTAAAGCCCGAACAGGGTGTGCGGCGCGTCAGGCAGACGCCGCCGGTGGGCCACGCCAGCAGGCGATGCCTGCGACGAGCAGACGCTGCGTCAGTTTGAGACTGGAAAACCCCGGACCGCGCGCTATAACTGGAAAGGGACGTAAGAGGGCTAGACACGCTCAAGGTCGGAAAGCGGGGACTGCTGTGACCAAAGACGACAACCCTCATGGGGCAACTGGCCGTGCGATTGATCCGCAGGCGGCCTCGATCATAGAAGCCGCTCTGGTACATGTGCCTTTTGATGGCTGGAGCGACGCGGCACTGCGCGCCGGTGCCAGTGATGCCGGCTGCACGGATGATGATGTCACCCGCCTGTTTCCTGGTGGGGCGCTCGACGCCATCATCATGCATTCTGCGATCGCTGACAGCGCCATGGTCGCGGCGTTCGAGTCGATGCCCGACAAGCCTGATCGGGTGCATCTGATGATTCGCGCGATGATCCTGATCCGTTTACAGCAGGCGGCCCCGCACAAGGAAGCTGTGCGGCGCGGGCTGACCATTCTTGCCGTTCCCGGCAATGCGCTGGCGTCGGCACGAGCACTCTATGCCACCGTCGACGCGATGTGGCGCGCTGCCGGCCAGAGCGACACCGACTTTTCCTTCTACAGCAAGCGGGCGACCCTTGCGGCTGTCTACAGCGCGACACTTCTGGCCTGGATCGCCGACACCACCGGAGATCCGGCGGTGATCGAGGGGTTCCTTGACCGCAGGCTTCGCGAAGTGGCGCAGATACCCAAAGCCACGGCGCCGATCCGCAGCGTCGTCAACACCGGCCAGCGGATTGCCGAAGGCATGTTCCAGATGGTCGGCCGGATCCGCCGCTGACCGGTCACGTCGCACCATCCTTTGCCGCAACCTGACAGGGGTGGTTTTTAGACCGCTGTCTGCGCTATAAACGCCAGCCAAGTGGGCATCTTGCCCACTATCCAGCCAGCTATACAGGCCGCTATTCAGCCAGCTATTCAGGCCGCTATTCAGACTAAGGGACCCTCATGCCGATCAAGGTGCCAGACAATCTGCCAGCCCTCGCGGACCTTAACGCCGAGCAGGTCGATGTGATTGCGCAGAAGCAGGCGCTTCGCCAGGATATCCGCCCGCTGCGGCTGTTGCTGCTGAACCTGATGCCGAAGAAGCAGGAAACGGAAATCCAGTTTGCCCGCCTGTTCGGCAATTCGCCGCTCCAGATCGAACTCATCCTGATGACAACGGCAAGCTACACCCCGCGCCATACCGAGCCGGGATATCTTCGCCGTTTCTATCGCCGACTCGAGGATGTGCGCGAGGAATTTTTCGATGCGTTGATCGTGACCGGCGCGCCGATCGAACGTCTGCCGTTCGAGGAGGTCGCCTACTGGACTGAGCTGACCGAAATCATGGAGTGGTCACGCACGCATTGCTTCAGGCGGCTTGGCATCTGCTGGGGCGCGCAGGCGCTGCTCTATCATTTTCACCAGGTGCCGAAGCATGATTGTGGTGACAAGCTGTTCGGCGTCTTTGAGCACCAGCTGAAACCTGTTCCGGAACGGCTGATGCGCGGCTTTACCGACAATTTTCCGATGCCTGTGTCGCGCTATACGGAAAACCGCCGTGCCGATCTGGAGGCTGCCGGCATCGAGATTCTGGCGCAGAGCGATGCCGGTGGCATCGGCATGGCGCGCGAGCCGGTCAGCGGCGATCTGTTTGTTCTCAATCATCTGGAATATGACGCTGAAACATTGGGCGCTGAATATCACCGTGACGTTGCGCAGGGGCTCAAGACAGCTCTGCCGCACGGCTATTTTCCGGGGGACGACCCGCAGGCGACGCCGGTGAATTTCTGGCGTCCCTATGCGTTTCTGCTGATCAGCAACTGGCTCAATGATCTGTATCAGGCGACGCCGTTTGATCTGGAAAGTCTGGCAAAGGACTGAAGTGTTGGGTGGTCCGGCCTAGTCGCCAAGGCGGCAGGTGACATGCCCCATCTTGCGGTCCTGGCGCGTTTCCGGCTTGCCATAGAGGTGAAGATGCGCCCCGGGCCGGGCCAGCAATTCCGGAACCCTGTCCATATCCTGACCCAGCAGATTATCCATCTGCCAGCGGCCGTAAGTGGCAGTATCGCCAAATCCGAGCCCGGCCAGAACCCGCGCCAACTGTGTGAACTGGCTGGTGGCGCACCCTTCGATGGTCCAGTGAAATGAATTGTGTGGGCGCGGCGCCATCTCGTTGAACAGCAGCCTGCCATCGGTGGCGATGAAGAATTCGACCGCCAGGAGGCCGACAAGATTGACAGCCTCGGCAAGCGCGCTTGCCGCTGTCTGCGCCGCTTCGGCCACCGCTGGAATCACCGGCGCCGGGGCCACACTGCGCGCCAGAATGCCGTTCTCGTGACGGTTTTGCGACGGTGGAAAATGCCGGATGGCACCATTGGCATCGCGGGCCAGCAGCGCGCTGATCTCGCCGTCGAAGCCGATCAGCTCTTCCAGAATGGTGTCATCGCTGTTGATCGAGGCCAGCGCCGCAGCCAGATCATCGCCAGGTGACAGCCTGACCTGTCCCTTGCCGTCATATCCCATGCGGCATGTCTTCAGTATCGCCTTGCCGCCAAGAGCCTCCATCGCCAGCGTCAGATCGTCGAGATTGCGCACCTGCCAGAAGCGTGGCGTCGGGATGCCAAGCCCTGCGGCAAGAGTCTTTTCGGCGATGCGATGCTGCGCTGCATGCAGCGCGGCGGCCCCCGGACTTGCCAGGCAGATGGCGCCGATCACCTCCATCGCCGCCGCCGGCACATTCTCGAACTCGCTGGTCACGGCATCGACGCTTCTTGCAAAGGCCCGCAACGCCTCGGCATTGTCATAGGAGGCTGTGGTCGTGGTGGTCGCCACCTGCCCTGCCGGGCTATTGTCGGCATCGGGAGCGTAGACATGCGTTGCCAGTCCGAGCTGCGCCGCCGCGATGGCCAGCATGCGCCCAAGCTGGCCACTTCCAAGGATGCCGATCGTGGTGGTCATGACGGCGCGTCTGCCACCGAATCCGTCTGTGCCTGCCGCCAGCTGTGAAGCCGGCCTGCCAGCGCCGCATCGCCGAGTGCCAATATCTGCGCCGCCATCAGCGCCGCATTGCGGGCACCGGGAATGCCGATGGCAAGTGTTCCGACCGGAACCCCGGCTGGCATCTGCACGATGGACAGCAATGAATCCATGCCCTTCAGCGCCTTGGATTCCACCGGAACGCCAAGTACAGGAAGATCGGTATGCGCCGCGATCATGCCCGGAAGATGGGCCGCGCCGCCGGCGCCGGCGATGATCACGTTGAAACCGGCATCCGCAGCGCCGCGGGCGAAGGCGGCCAGCCGGTCAGGCGTGCGGTGGGCCGAGATGATTTTTGCCTCGTGCGGTACCTCGAGCATTTCAAGCATATGCGCCGCTTCCTGCATGGTCGCCCAGTCGGACTGGCTTCCCATGCAGATGGCAACGACGGGGCGGCTGGAAGAAGAAGTCGACATGGTTTCGGGAACTCTCGTTTCAGGCAATCATTCAGACATTAATTCAGGCAATGATGTCGGGAAGGATCCGGCTGCGGATCAGGATGATCTCATCCTTCAGTGCAAGCTTGCGTTTTTTCAACCGCTGCAGCTTCAGCTGGTCGAACGGCATGTCGTCGGCCAGCCTTTCGATGACGTCATCAAGATCGCGATGCTCGCTTTCCAGTGCCTCAAGCCGTGCTTTCAAAAGCCGCTGTTCCTCAATCTCGGCGTCGCTCACCGGTTCCGTTCCCGTGTTGCAGCCCTTTTGTCAGCCTTGCAGGCTGCCGTTTCAGGGGAGTTCGCTGATATCCGATACCTGCTCCTCGACATGCGGTGTGCCGCCGGATTTTTCGATGGCCGCGTCGAGATCTGTCTGCTTGCACAGCCCCAGCATCGCCGGATGTTTCGCCGAAATGTTGCTGATGTTCCAGTGGGTGCGCTCGCGAATCTTCGTGATTGTTTCCTTGGTGGTGCCGATCAGCTTGACGATCTGCGAATCCTTCAGCTCGGGATGGTGCTTGACCAGCCAGGCGATGCCGTCAGGCTTGTCGCCGCGCCGCGCCACCGGAACATAGCGCGGTCCCTTGGTGCGGCGGTTCGGCGTCGGCAGATTGGAAGTGGCCAGTTCGAGGCGCGCTGTGGCGTCACCCTCGCAGCGCTCGATCTCCTCACGGGTTAGCTGCCCGTTCTGCACCGGGTCGTAACCCTGGATCCCGATACCGGTCTCACCATCGGCAATCGACTGCACCTCCAGCGGGTGAAGGCTGCAAAGATCGGCAATTTGATCAAAGGACAGGGCGGTGTTGTCGATCAACCAGACCGCGGTCGCCTTTGGCATCAGCAATTGTGTCATCATAACCTGCTTTCTGCTGCAAGACCGGCGGGACCGGACTGCGCATTCTCGCGTTAAATAGCGGGGATGCCTCTATATAGCCGCGAACAGGCTGTTTTGCAAAGGGCTTTGCGGCGGCAGGCGGAATCGCCGATACTGCCGCAACAATAGCCGCAGGGAGGCGCGTGATGAATGATGAATTGGAGGCGCTGAAACCAGCCGGCGCCGGCGCCGAGATGGAGCGCTGGAATCTTGAGGACCTGCAGGCCTATGTCGATGCGATGAAGGCCGAGATCGTCAGGGTCGAGACCATTATCGCCGGCAAGGGTTCGGTGAGCGCGGCGGCGGCGGCGCTGTTTGGCGACAAATCCTAGCCGCCATCCGTTCGCGACGGTGACGGAAGCGGCAGCATCCAGTCCGGGATCACCAGGCGCGCTGGTGCGCCGTCGACGGTGAGCGACTCCGGGTTCTCCATCAGCCGGTGAATGTCGGACAGTTTCATCGCCGCCAGGCATAGCGCGCCGTCAGCGGTGTCGGCATGGCTCAGCACCCGCCCGATCACCTTGTCGGATTCGCGGATCTCGCAATCTGCACCTGGGCGCGTACCGTCAATCGCCAGCGGCACGATCCGCCGTTTCACCAGCCCGCGATAGTGGGTGCGCGCGGTGACCTCCTGACCGACATAGCAGCCCTTTTCGAAATCGACCGCGCCAAGCCTGTCGAGACCGGCTTCGAGCATCAATGCCCGTTCCGGCTGCAGGTCGACAGGTCCCTGCGGCACGCCGGCGCCGATGCGCACAACATGCCAGTCATCGGCCGGGGCTGATTGTGCATCGGTCTCCGGCACCGCGCCAGCTATCCCGATCCAGCGCCAGCCAAGGTCCGGGTGGCGCGGGTCAATGGCGCCGCCAGCTGGCATCGCTGCTCCGTTCCAGCCAAGCCAGACCTGATGGTCGTCCATCATCTCGAGGGCAATCGGACGGCGCAGCCGATAGCGGCGCAGCCTGGTGAACAGATCTTCGGCGCGCGCCGCGTCACAATCCAGAAGGAACCCGTCGGCGGTGCGATGGATCATCATGTCAGCCAGGATCCGGCCCTGCGGGGTCAGTAGTGCGCCAGCGCAAAGTTCCGCAACAGCCAGCTTTTCGACATTCGCGGTCAGAATCGACTGCAGGAAATCACATGCCTCCTCGCCGTCGACCCGGATCACCCGGCGGCTGTCGTCCCGTGCTATCAATCCGGCGGTGTCAGACGGGCTCATGGCTTTGCTCTCTCGGTAATCTCGCCCTCGTAGCGGGCTATATAGAAGTGGCGTTTCCGCGCCCAGAAGCAACGGGTCTCGTCCGGCCAGATTTCACGGTACTGGTCCGTGTCCTTGAAATAGAAGGTCTGTGTGCAGAACAGATACGTCACCCTGATCCGGTCAGGGCCGAGATCGAGCCCCCCACGGTCGCTTGTCTTGATGGTGATGGCCGGGCGGTCACGGCGAAAACACTGGCCAACCTTCGCGCCGCGGCAGGCGGTTTCGTCCGACTCGGTGATCCGCACATAGGTGAAGCGACCACCGGTGAAGCGGAAGCCTTCATCGTCGAACATCGCGCAGCCATCATCAGGTGGCGTCTGGCTGCGGGCAAATTCACAGGTGAACCAGGTTCCGCCCCAGCGATCATCGGCCATTGCCGTAGTCGCCGTCACCGCGGACAGCGTTGCCAACGGCGCAGCCATCATCATGATGATGGCGAGACGTAACATTTTCGCCATGCTGTGATTCGGGGTCATCTTGCTGTGATCCGTGCGGGCTGTCCCAGCATCCAGACACCACCTGCCTGTGCCAGCAGGGCGAGTGTGATATTCAAAAGCATCAGAACCCCCATGCCGTAGCCAAGATCAATCAGCACCCCCATCGCCATTGGCGACAATGCTGAACTAAACACACCGAGTGGCAGAAATATGGCTTTTACCTCGCCAAGATAGCGGGTGCCGTACATCTCGGCCATCGTCGCGGCGACGGCGGTGTTCGGCATGCCGGAGGCGAAGCCGAAAAACACAAAGAACAGAAACACCCCGGCCTGCCCCTCGACCAGCCACAGCGCCAGACAGGCAAGGGTGATCGGGAGCATCATATGCGCCGCCACCCGCCGTCCGGTGTAGCGGTCGACAAGCTGGCCCGACACCAGCGTGCCGATCACCGCGCAGACGGCATAGACCACATACATCGCCGCCCAGCTGGCAAGCGATACGCCGGCAAGTTCGGCAAGATAGATCTGATGGAAAAGCATGCCGGTGACGGTGAACCCCGGCACCATGGTCAGCCAGACAAGGCCAAGCCAGAACCGCCTGTCCCGCATCACCGCGCGTCGTCGCCAGTGATCGACCCCGTCAATGGTGATGATGTCGGCATCCGCCCGGTCATCAACACCCTGCGCGGCGGCGGCGGCCATTACCGCTTCAAGCCCGCCACCATCCTGATAGCGCGTGCGCCGCGTCAAAATTCTGAGGAAAGGAAGAAGCCCGATCACCGGAAGGACGGGCAAACACAGCCACAACAACCGCCAGTCAAACACCGCCAGCAACGCCACGATCGAGGCTGGCCCGATCGACTCGGCGATGTTGATGCCAAGCTGTGCCAAAGACAGCGCCCGCCCGCGTGCCGCCACATAGCGCCGCGCCATCGCCGTTGTATAGGTGTGACTGGTCATGCCCTGGCCAAACAGCCGCAACAGATACAGCCCGCCGACAAGCGCGATGACCGAATTCACCTGGCTGAACATCAGCGCCGATGCGCACAGGCCGCAAATGACAAACAGGGCGAGTTTCTCCACCCGCATCGTATCAGCAAGCTTGCCAAGCCACAGCAGGCTGATCGCGCTTGCCGTGGTGGCGATGGCGTAATAGGTCCCGAACGCTCCATGGCTGAGGCCGAGTTCACCTCGGATTTCCGCCGAGAACAGCGAGATGAAGAAGGTCTGTCCAAGCGACGAGCAGAAGGCCATCGCCATGCCGAACAGCAGAAAGCGCCACTCGACCCGCATGAAATCGAACGTCGATGCCGGTAGAATTGTGGCAGGCGTTGCAACTTCGGAACGCGGATCTGACATGGCGGCGATTTCACCACGCGCACAGCACCCCGGCAAGCCGGATCGCATCAAGGCCCAGGCTTTTTTTGGCCAGCGCGGGCCGCGGCGGCGGGACTTGAAGCCCTGACCCTCAATACATAACTAAAACACATACGAAACGCTCCTAGCATAAAAAATGTCGAAAGACGGTGCCTGCGGGGGGCAAGTGTCGGCCGATTGGCGCATACTGCGCGATACATCACCTCTGGGTGCAGGCGTGATGGTCCCGCAGATGACAGCGTCCAGGCCGGGAAGGGGTATGATCATGCAGACTGACAAATTTACTGCTCTTGTGCGCAACGCTGTTCTGGCGGCCCAGAATGACGCGCTTGGCGCCAACCACCAGAAGATCACCGCGATGCATCTTCTGCGCGCGCTGCTGGCCGATGACAATGTGACGGTGCGCAGCCTGATCGGCCGTGCTGGCGGTGATCTGGACGGGCTGTCGGCGGCGCTCGACAAGGCGCTTGCAGCCATTCCGTCGGTCACCGGGTCGGGGGCGGACCAGCTGCAGATCGACATGGATCTGGCGCGGGTGCTGCAGGCTGCGGAAGGCGAATCGAAAACCCTCGGCGACAGTTTTCTGGCGGTGGATGCGTTGCTTCTTGCCATGGTCAAGAGCAAGGGTGAGATCGGCCGCATCCTGTCCGGGGCCGGGGTGGATGCCGCCCGTGTTGCCGCCGCCATCAAGGATATGCGCAAGGGCCGCACTGCCGACAGTGATGCCGCCGAAGAAGGCTATGAGGCGTTGTCGAAATTCACCACCGATGTTACCGACGCGGCACGGCGCGGCAAGCTCGACCCGGTCATAGGGCGCGAGGCCGAGGTGCGCCGCACCATCCAGATCCTGGCCCGCCGCACGAAAAACAATCCGGTGCTGATCGGCCAGCCCGGGGTCGGCAAAACCGCCATCGCCGAAGGGCTGGCACAGCGCATCGTCAATGGTGACGTGCCACAGGCGCTTGCCGACAAGGCGTTGCTCTCGCTGGATATGGGGGCGCTGGTCGCCGGCGCGAAATATCGCGGCGAGTTCGAGGAGCGTCTGAAATCCGTTCTGAAAGAAGTGCAGTCACGCGATGGCGAGGTGATCCTCTTCATTGACGAGATGCACCAGCTTGTCGGTGCTGGTAAGACCGACGGGGCGATGGACGCCTCGAACCTCTTGAAACCGGCGCTGGCGCGCGGCGAGCTGCGCTGCATCGGCGCTACGACGCTGGATGAATACCGGCAATATGTGGAAAAGGACGCGGCGCTGACCCGCCGCTTCCAGCCTGTGTTTGTCGATGAACCGACAGTCGAGGACACCATCTTCGTGCTGCGCGGGCTGAAGGAGAAATACGAGCTGCATCACGGCGTGCGCATCACCGACGACGCGCTGATCGCGGCGGCGAAGCTGTCGCATCGTTATATCGCCGAGAGGTTTCTTCCCGACAAGGCGATCGATGTGATGGACGAGGCCGCAAGCCATCTTCGCATCCAGTCCGACAGCAAGCCGGCCACGCTCGATGCGACCGACCGTAGCATCATGCAGCTGAAGATCGAGCAGGCGGCGCTGCAAAAGGAAAGCGGCGGTTCAACCAAGAAGCGGCTTGATGCCATCGCCACCGAACTGACGCGGCTTGAGGCGGATTCGGCCGAACTGACCGCGCAGTGGGAGCAGGTGAAGTCGCAGATGGCCGAGGTCGGGCGGTTGCAGCAGGCGCTTGAGGATGCGCGGCACAGTCTTGAAGTGGCGCAGCGTGAAGGCCGGCTCGAGGCGGCCGCAGAGCTTGCCTATTCGCGCATTCCGTCGATCGATCAGGAACTCGCCGCGGCGAAATCGGCGGTCTCGGATTCCGACCTTGTCGACGAGGAGGTGACCGACGCGCAGATCGCCGCCGTGATCAGCAGCTGGACCGGCATCCCGGTCGACAAGATG
>JAYOST010000001.1:42734-50490 GCA_038139365.1 Alphaproteobacteria bacterium | reverse complement strand
CCCGGTGTCCCGCACTTGCCCCCGGTGTCGCCCCCGGAAATGACCTGAATGTGAATTGCTCTGTTCTTCCGGGTGCCGGCATTGTCGTACTGATACCGCTCAACCAGCCAGTGCCGGACACCGCCATGCATGATCAACTCGAACCGCAGCATCACCGGATCGACTATGTCGAGTTTGCCTCGGTCGACCCGCAGGCAAGCTGTGATTTTTTCGGCGCTGTCTTTGGCTGGAGCTTTGAATGGTTCGGGCCTGACTATGTGGCCTTCCACGGAGCCGGCCTTGAAGGCGGGATCTACCGCGCCGACCTCAGGAGCCGCGCTGCCGAGGGCGGCGCCATGATTGTTTTCTACAGTCATGACCTTGACGCCAGCGAGGCGTTGGTCCGCGAACATGGCGCGAATATCAGCACACCTGTTTTCAGCTTCCCGGGTGGTCGCCGTTTTCATTTTCTTGAACCTGCCGGCAATGAACTCGCCATCTGGTCCGACCGCTGAACGTCGTCATCTGGCCCGTCATCGGATCTTTGTCGGCAATCAGCCCTTGGCGGCGTTGCCAAACCTGCCATACTTGGTCCTGCTGATTTAAGCACCTGTCTTTCTTGTCAGAGCATCGCTCGCCGGACCCTTTATGCCATCCGCCTCGCCACCCTCCGGTTTTCTCGCCGCCCTGATCGCCACCCTGGCCGCTGCGCTCCGCCAAGCCAGACTTGCGTGCCTCACCATTGCCTGGATGGCGGCGGTGGGCGCGATTATCCTGGCCCGGCCCACTGGCATGCTGGCGGCGACAGGTGCCTTCGCCTTCGGGCTATTCATCATTCTCACCATCACGCGATTGCGCTGGGACAGTCTGGTGATCCTGGCGGTGCTGGCGGCTGTCACCTGGCTTCTTGTCGACACGGTGCCCGGACCGGCCGAGATTCTGGCCGGTGGCGAACGGGTGCTGATTTTCGCGGCGTTGCTGCCAACCATGGCGCTGGTGCGGGCCACGGCCATGACCATGCCGTCGGTTCACGAGACACAGCAACGGCTTGCCAGGCTGCCGACGAGCGCGTTTTCCGGGGGGCAGCAGCTTGCCGCGCATGTCTTTGGCGGCATCATCAACACCGGCGCCTTCGCCCTGCTGTCGGCGGCTTTGCCACCGGATGCGGATGCGGTGCGGCGGCGCGCCTCGGCCGAAGCGGTGATCCGTGGTATGGTGTCCTCCTCGGCCTGGTCACCTTTCTTCATCGCTTTTGCCATTGGGCAGAATTTTGTCGCGCCGGCCTATGCCTGGATGGCGATAGCGATCGGCACTGTTTCTGCATTTCTGTTCACGCTTGCCTCGCTGCTCGGACTGAACCGTGATTTCGCCTGGAATCAGCTCTATCTGTCCTTGTCATGCCTGCGGCCAGTCGCCTCGCGTCTGCTGATCGTATTGCTGACAGTGTTAGGGGTGGCGCTCGCCTTCGGGCTGACCGCGCTGTCGGCGGTTGTCGTGGTGATGCCGCTGCTGGTGGCGGTGCAGCTTGTCAGACATCGTGACAAGGCGCACATCATCCTTCGCCAGACGCGCGACGCGATGCACAGCACGGCGGATGATCTGGTGGTGATCACGGCGGCGATGCTTGTCGCCTTCTTCGCCACGCAGGATGACAGCCTCGCCGCTTTGGTCGGCAGCGTTCATGCCGGACAGATTCCTGGATGGGTGGCGCTGACCTCGACACCGGTGCTGATGATGCTGCTGTCGGTTGTCGGCATCCACCCGGTCATCACCAGTACGGCGCTTCTGGCCACCTTCAGCGGCGGCGGTGCCGATGTTCATCCGGCGTTGCTAGTGCAGGCGCATCTGATCGGATGGGGGGCCGGAACGATGAGCTCGATCGCCTCGCTTTCGGTGCTGACCTGCGCCGGACTGTATCGGGTGCCGGCACGCCGCCTTGTCCTGGGACATAATATGGCAAGTGGTTTTGCCTATGCGGCGGGTGGCGGCGGCCTTCTGGCGCTTGCCAATCTGGCGATGGGATATGTCTAGATACGGTGCATCGCTTGCGCGTAGGGCAATAATTTTGCACATTCTGAGAATTCAGGAGGAGGAGTTTTCATGATTTTCCGGCAGATGTTCGATTCGGTCTCGTCGACCTATACCTATCTTCTTGCCAGCCGCGCTGGCGGTGAGGCGCTCCTGATCGACCCGGTGTTCGAGAAGACCGAGCGCTATATCAAGCTTCTCGAAGAGCTTGATCTGAAGCTGGTGAAGGTTGTCGACACGCATGTCCATGCCGACCACATCACCGCCATGGGCGCGCTTCGCGACCGCACAAACTGTGTGACGGTGATGGGCGAGCAGTCGCCTGTCGATGTTGTCTCCATGCGCGTTTCTGACGGTGAATCGGTGACCATCGAGGGGATGCGGCTGACCGCGATGCACACCCCCGGCCATACCGATGACAGCTATTGTTTTCGCATGGATGACCGGGTGTTCACCGGTGATACCTTGTTGATCCGTGGCACCGGCCGCACTGATTTCCAGAATGGCGATGCCGGCCAGCAATATGATTCGCTGTTCAACGGGCTGCTGAAGCTTCCCGAACACACGCTTGTCTATCCGGCGCATGACTACAAGGGTGACATGGTTTCGACCATTGCCGAGGAACGTGCCAACAATCCGCGTCTGCAGGTTGGCTCGCGCACCGAATATATCGAACTGATGGCTGGCCTGAACCTGCCGAACCCGAAAATGATGGATGTCGCTGTGCCAGAAAACATGCGCATGGGGCTGTCCCTGGACAGGCAGCGCGAAGTGGCCACTGTCACATCGGAGTCCATCATCATGGACAATGCCGCCGGAATGATCCTTGTCGATCTTCGTGAAGAGGCCGAGCGCGTGAAGTCCGGGATCATCCCGGGGTCCGTGCATGCCCCCTACAGCCGCCTTGACCAGCATCTCGAGATGCTGAAGCAGACTGGTGACAAGACTGTCGTCTTCTATTGCGCGGTCGGTGAACGTTCAACGATGGCGGTGAATATCGCGGTCAATGACGGGGTGTCGGGATGCGCCCACATCCCCGGTGGGTTTGTTGCCTGGACCGAAGCCGGCGGCAATGTTGATCGGGTCTGATCGGGCGCGAAGACAGACGCGGGATGCGTGAGCCTGTGTCGCGGCGGATTGTCATTGTCGGCGGCGGTATCGTTGGTGTGTGCAACGCGCTGGCACTACAGCGTGCCGGCCACCAGGTGACGCTGGTCGACCGAGCCACCCCAGGACGTGAGACATCCTATGGCAATGCTGGTGTCCTGTCGGAATCCTCCATCGGCGTGCTGAACAATCCGGGACTTCTGAAGTCGCTTCCGAAATTGTTGATGGGGCGTTCGAATTCGGTACGTTTCTCACCGCTTTTCATCCTGCGCCGGCTTGGCTGGATGTTGAAATTCCTGTCTTATTGCACGGAGCCGCGCTGGCGCGCCGCCGGCCGTGCGCTTCGTGCCCTGCAGCTTATGTCGCTTGACCAGCACAAGGTCTGGATTGCCGAAGCTGGGGTCGATGAGCTTCTTCGCTATGGCGGCTGGATGAAGGCCTTCCGCACCACCGAAAGCTTTGAGGCCTATGCTGCCGAGCTGGCGCTGGCCGACGAGAACGGCGTCGCCTATTCGGTGTTCGACGAATCGCAGCTTCGCCAGATCGAACCCGGGCTGAAGCCGATCTACAAAAAAGCAGTTCTCTATGACGAGACCTGCGGGGTCAGCAACCCGGCCGCGCTGACCGACGCCTATGTGGCGATGTTTGTCGACAGCGGCGGCGCTGTCCTGCAGGCAGGTGTCAGCGGTCTGTCGCGTGGTGTGGCGGGATGGACGGTCAGGCTGGACGATGCGGAAGACCTGACTGCCGATGATGTCGTGATTGCGGCTGGTGCCTGGTCGGCTGAAATCGCTGGTTGGCTCGGCTATGACCTGCCGCTTGGCTGGGAACGCGGGTATCATCTGCATCTTGAACCCGCCGACGGGCCGCAGCTGCGCCGGGCGGTGCATGATGTCGATGGCGGTTTCGCCATTGTACCGATGCAGCAGGGGGTGCGGATTACCAGCGGTGTCGAGATCGCCGACCGCGATGCCCCGCCGGATTACAGCCAGATCACCCGTTCGGTGGCGCTGGCCCGCGAGGGGCATGAGATGAAGGGCGAGATTGAGGACATACCCTGGATGGGACGCCGCCCGACGATGGTGGATTCACTTCCGGTGATCGGTCCGGCCCCGCGTCATGACGGGCTATGGTTCAATTTCGGACATCAGCATGTGGGGCTGTCAATGGCCCCGGGATCGGCGCTTGCGATCACCGCGATGATCGATGGAAAGACACCGTCGATCGATATGGACCCGTTCCGGGCCACGCGTTTTTCAATCTGACGCTCACGCCGCTTCAGTCTGACCCGAAGTCTGTCTCACGCGCCCGCACCAGGGCTGCCAGGGTCTCGTTCACTGGCGTGTCGATGCCGTGGCGCGCGCCGACAACCGGCACCATGCCGTTGATGGCATCGATTTCCGAGGCGCGGCCGGCAAGATGGTCAAGCCGCATCGACGGGTTCGCATCCGGCATCAGCGACGCAAAATCGGTGACATAGCGGTCAACATCATCAAAGGAAAAATCCACACCCTCTGCCAGCCCGCACTGATAGGCCTCGCGCGCGCAGGCAAGCGCCGCCTGCCAGCCTTCGGGATTTGCCATGAGCGCGCCGATGTTGCAGTCAAAGGCTGTGCAGGGGGCGCTCAAGGTGACGTTGCAGACAAACTTCTCCCAGATCAGCTGGGTAATGTCGGGAAAGGCACGGGCCGAGAACCCGGCCCCTTGCCAGAGCGTTTCCAGCGCCAGAAGCCGGTCGGTCATGCCGCCGCCCATCTCGCCAAGCCTGATCAGTTTCATCGCGTTGTGATGGGCGTGGCCGGGGCCTTTCATCGACGCCCCGAACCCCTCGGCAACGCCAAGAAGAACATTGTCGGTCGGCATGTGCTGCGCGATCCTCTCGCCGGCACCAAGCCCGTTCTGGATGGTCAGGACCAGTGACTCCGGCCGCATCGCAGTTGCGACGCTGCGCGCCGCGTCGCCGACATGCGCCGCCTTCGTGGCGATGATGTAGAGATCGCAGGGCGCTGTGCCGTCAAGGCTGGCGGCGGCTGTGATGCTGGGCGCATGGCGGTCGCCGCTGATACCGGACAGGCGCAAGCCATGCGCATTGATCGCCTCGACATGCGCCGGCCAGCTGTCGATGGCGATGACATCATGGCCGGCCTCGGCCAACATCACCGCATAGACCGACCCCATCGCGCCGGTCCCGATCACGCCGATCCGCCACGCTTGCATTGTCCCGCTCATCAGCCGGCCTTTGTGAAGATCAGCTCAACCGGTGCCAGCGTGCCGGCCTCAATGTGCGCCGCCAGATTGCGAAACGGGTCCGGTGTCTTGCCAGGTTCGATCGGCGGTTTTGTGGCGTTGATATGATGAAAGAAAGTCTGTGCCGCGGCGGTCTCGTCATGCTGTGCGGCAAGGACCAGCCCGGCCGACTCGGCCGCACGGATATAGTCTTCCGGCCGTGCCACCGCGCTTACATCTTTGTGCGAGGCCCAGGGCATCGGGAATCCGATCTCGCCATCACCGACGCGCATCATGTCATAGATGCCGAAAATACCGGCCGGGGCCAGCACCCGCGCCACCTCGACCATTAGCCTATCTTTGTCGGCGATGTTCATGCCGACATGAAGCATCATTGCGCGGTCGAAGGCCCCGTCATCAAACGGCATCCCGAGGGCGCTGCCATGATGCAACATGACCAGCGCGTCAAGACCGCATCGCGCGGTCAACTCATCGCCGGCCGCGATGAAATCGGCGGTCAGGTCGATGCCGGTCACCTGGCAACCGATCGCCGCCGCCACCGCCCGCGCCGGCCCGCCCGCTCCGCAGCCGACATCAAGAAGTCGGCTGTTCCGGTTGACATCAAGCCGGCCGCTGAAGCGGTGCGTCGCGGCCATGCCGCCGACGTGGAATTCGTCATAGGGGGCGAGGATTTCAGGCGTCAGCGTGCCGCTGTCATGCCCGGCTTCGGCAAGCGCCTTCATGATCCGCGCGACAAGTCCGCGCCCTGAATAATGCTGCTCGACGGCGTCGCTCGATGTCATATGCACGATCCCTTTCCAGAGCGTCTTTGCTGACCATAGCAGCCTTGCCGGAAATGGTAAGCGCTGACTAACATCAGATTGACGGACACAAACCTTACGCGACGAACAGGCCGAACCTGAAGATGAACATCGACCCCCTTATCGCGGCACAACAACCCATCCCGCTGCACGCGCTGGCGGCGTTGGCGGCGACGATCCTTGGCGCGGCGCAGCTGTGGGCGCCAAAGGGGACCCGCATTCACCGGCGGGTCGGCTGGATCTGGGTCGGGCTGATGACCTTTGTCGCGGCCTCCGGCTTTTTCATCCACTCTCTTCGCGTGATCGGACCGTTCAGCCCGATCCATCTCCTGTCGGCCTTCACGCTGGCTTCGCTCTGGCACGCGATCCGCGCGGCGCGGCGGGGAAATATCAGGGCGCATCGCCTGACAATGGTGGCGTTGTTCTGGATGGCGTTGATCCTGACAGGCGTCTTCACCTTTTTGCCCGGCCGTGTGATGTATCAGGTGGTGACCGGTTAGAGCCCCAGCGCCGCCGCCATGCGGTCAATCTCGGCGCATTGCCAGGCGACATGGTCCGGGGCCGGCTGCTGCTCGATGAATTTCGGCAGGAACGGATCAGATAGATCGGTGTCGATGCCGGCAAGCTGTTCCACCACCGCATGCCCGCAAAACGGGACATAGGCCTCGGAATAGCCACCCTCATGGATGGCGACAACGCGCCCGTCGCAGATTGCGTCAGCCGCGGCCATCACCATCGCTGTCATCTCGGCAAAGGTGGCGGAGGTGCATGACATCCGCGCCAGCGGATCGACATGGCTGGCGTCAAGGCCATTGGCGATGATGATCACATCTGGCCGGAAATCGCGGATCAGCGGCAACGCCACTTGGCGCATCGCGTGGAGATAGGCGTCATGGCCGCACCCTGCTGGCAATGGCAGGTTGCTGTTCGCGCCGGCCCCGTTGCCAGCACCGCGATCTTCCAGACCGCCATAACCTGCCGGAAACATGTTTGCCTGATGGATCGACAGCGTGTGGACATCTGGATCATCATAGAAGATCGTCTGCGTGCCGTTGCCGTGATGAACATCCCAATCGATCACAAAGAAACGGCTGGCAAGCCCGGCGGCGCGGGCCGCTTCAATGGCGATCGGGATGTTTGCCAACAGACAGAACCCCATGGCGTTGTCGGCAAGGCAGTGATGCCCAGGTGGGCGTGTCAGCGCGTAGGCGGTGTCATGTTCGCCGCGAAGCACCGACAGCAGCGCCTCACGCGCCAGCCCGGCCGACTGGCAGGCGATCTCGAACGACCCGTGACCGAAGGGGGCTGAAATGCCGAGCATGCCGCCGCGCGCGTCGCTCAATGCCTTGAACTCGGTCAGATAGCCTTCGCTATGGATGCGGCGGATTTCATCAAGGCTTGCCGACGCGGCATCACGCTGGGTCAGCTTTGCCAGCAGTCCCGACCGGTCCATCAGGTTGCGCATGCGCCGCTTTGATTCCGCGCTTTCCGCATGTCCACCCGCTGCCATCGGCTGGACCCAGCCGCCGACTGGGGCGGTCAGCGCCGCCTCGCCGGTGGTATGCCAGAAGCAGGCTTCGGACATGAAAAAGGCC
>JAYOST010000001.1:0-42634 GCA_038139365.1 Alphaproteobacteria bacterium | reverse complement strand
CCTATATCAGCCCCCGGCGTTTGCCGGTGAGGCCGCATCGCCGCGTCGCGAGGTCACCCGGTGCCAGGCAAGAAGCCCCAACGCCAGCACCGCCGCGCCGCCATAGATGACAGCATCTCCGGCCACCAACATCGCCGCCAGGCCAAGGCGTGCGCCAACCTCCCACAGCGGCAGTTTTTTGCGGTCAAAGCGGGCCAGCGCGCTGGCGAGAAGCGCAAGCGCCAGCAACAGCCGCAGGATAAGAACAGCCAGCATTCCGATGTCGACCGTGCCGTCATAGCCGGGGAGATAGGCCTTGCCGCCGGTCACCGTCGGGTCGATGAAGGCCGCCTCGATCAGAAGGATCTCCGGATAGAAGGCGAAGACAAACGGGATCACAAACATCACAACGCCGATCCGCACCGCGGCGAAACCGGTCATCATCGGGTCTTCCTTGGTGATGCTCGCGGCGGCAAAGGCCGCCAGTGCCACCGGCGGGGTGATCGCCGACGCCACGGCGAAATAGAAGATGAACATATGCGCGGTGAAAACAGCGATGCCAAGACCGGCCAGAACCGGCCCCATCAACAACGCCACATTGATATAGGCTGGAACTGCCGGCATCCCCATGCCGAGCACAACCGCCAGCATCATCGTCAGCGCCAGTGCGATGAACTGGAAGACCAGCGAGCCACCGTCACCAAGGTTGAGAGCCTTCAGCCAGGTCAGCACATCAAGCGAGATGAACACCGGCAGACCAGTGAATTTCAGGCAGAAATCGATGATCGAGACCGCCAGGAACATCAGGTAGAGGGTGGAGATCAGGATGCCGGCATTCGACAGCGCGTCGATGAGCTTGCGCGGTCTTGCCCGCATCTCCGGATCCACGAACAGCAGGATCATCAGCAGCATGACGGCCCACCAGCCGGCGCTGCCGGCATCACCTGCCGAGTTCTGGACGATGCCGAGAATCCACGGCATGTTTTCGACTTGGCATCCGGTCTCGGTGAAGACCCGTTCAATGCCCATCAATCCGCTGAAAAAGCCACAGCCGACATCCTCTTTCGAGGTCAGAAGCAGCGCCAGAATCATCAGGATCGGCCCGAAGATCATGATCAGATTGAGCATATCCTGACGCCCGAGATGCATATCCTCGGTCAACTCGCCGATGGCGGTGATGTTCTGCCGTCGTGCCTGAAACACCGCTGTCAGGAACAGACAGAAGAAATAGAACAGAGCCGGGATCGCCGCGGCAATGATGATCTTCGAATAGGGAACCGCTGTCAGTGAGGCCAGCACGAAGGCCGCGACACCCATGACAGGTGGCATGATCGAGCCGCCGGAAGAGGCCGCTGCCTCCATCCCGCCGGCAAAGACTTTGGAAAAGCCACGCCGCACCATCATCGGAATGGTCAGAACCCCGGTCGAGAGCACATTGACGATCGGCCCACCGGAAATTGTGCCAAACATCGCCGATGACACGATCGCGGCATGCGCCGGACCACCGGCAAGCTTGCGCGTCCAGCGAAAGGCCAGCTTGATCAGCGACTGCCCACCGGCCGAGGCCCCGAACAGCGACCCCAGAATCAGATAGGGAAATATGGTGTTCATGATGATGTCCATGAACCTGCCAAGGACGCCGCTGGCGTTGTTCACCAGAATGTCATGGACACGCGGTCTGCCATCGCTGAGAAGACGCGGTTCACCGGCAAGCTTGGTCATCAGATATTTGTTGATGTCGTCGGGTCCGTGGAAATACCAGACCAGCACCGTGACGATGGTGTAGAGAGCGACCAGCAGCGCGACGATGACAAGCGGCAGGCCCCAGACCTTGATGTTGTAGCTGAGGAAAATCAGGATCGAGACACCCATGATCAGAACCAGCCAGCCGCCAGTGGTGCCGACGCATTGTGGATCCTCGACAGTGGTTGGCGCCGGCAGACCATAGAGTTTGGCCGTTTCGGCCGCATCGATCAGGCTTCGCTCGATCAGGCGGGCGCGCTCGCCGGTGAACTGGTCAATCAGGCAGATCGCTTCGATCTCGACAATGTAGGTCAGGGAAATGCCAAAGGCAGCGGTGACCAGGGCCACATCCATGAACAACCCGAACAACCGCCATGATTTCGACCTGTCCTGCCAGCTTCGATACATCGAATGTTTCAGCGCGACGATCAGCATCATCAGCGCCAGAACCATTGGGAAGAACCATTCGCGGGTGAATTTGCGAAGCTTGAACCAGTCCTGGCCGGTCAGGTCACGAAGCCCCTGGTCGAACCCGGGGATGCCCGGGATGGAATTCATCAATCCGATGATGACAAGCGCCACCGCCAGCCAGTACAGGACTGGCCCGGTTGGTGTCACATCAGCTTCTGGTGAAGCTGTAACCTTCTTCTGTGACATAGCTCTGGATGTCCCCCCCAAAAAAATACAGGGCCGCCGCTGAGCGGCGGCCCCTCATTCTACGTCAGTCCGCCGGGGTCAGGGCTTGGCGCAATCAGGAACGGTGTAGCCAGCCTCTTCCCACGCACGGATCGCACCGGGGTGGTATTTCAAAGGCATTGCCCCGCACATGCCAGTGGTTGCCGTATCGGCAATCTCGCCAAGCGAGACCTGCGGCAGGAACGGTGTCTTGCTCTTGATGGCGTCAAGATTGTCGAGAACCGCCTTGGTCAGCTGATAGGCAAGCTCCTCGTCCATGTCCTTGCGGACAACCTCGCCGCCAACGGTGGCAACGCCGCGGAAGCGGTCATCTTCGGACACCACATTCACACCTTCTGGCTGGATGGCTTCAGACAGGGGAATGTCCACCTTGCCCGAACCCGGTGCGCCCATATATTTCTGCGTGGCATCGCTTTCGAACGCTGCTTTCGGCATCGACCACATGGTTATGCCGCCGGAAGCAACAGCCGCGGTGTGACGTCCGTCAGGAAAGCTCGACGGCAGGACAAAGGCGTCTGCCGAACCGTCGGTCATGGTCTTCACCGCCTGGTCCCAGTTCACCTGAACACCGGTGTATCCCTCGCCATCGCTGAGGCCGGTGGCAAGCTTGACCACACCGCGGGCATTGGTCAGTGCGGCACCGCGTGGCGGCCCGTTGTAAATGTTCTTTCCTTCAAGGCTGTCCCAGCCCTTGACGCTGGAGCTGTTGTAGGCGGACAGCGTGAAGACGCCGAAGCGGTAAGTATAGAGAACCGCCAGACGGTCCGCATATTCCGCTCCCTTATCCTTGCCAAGCTTGGCGTAGGGGCCGACACCGCGCGACAACAGGAAGGGCAGGATGAACGGCGCTGCCGAAATATCCGACTTGCCCTCTGCAACGTTCTGGATCGAGTTGGTCAGTGTCTGGCCGGTGGCCACCTGGACGTTGGCAATGCCGGCAGCGTTGGCGAATTCACCAAGTGCCAGAACGGTATTGCCCGGCACGCCATTGGCGTTGGCGGTCTCTGCCGTCAGGTTCATCTGCGCCAATGCCGGCGTGGCGAGGCTGGCAGCAACGGCAAGTCCGGCCAGAAGATTAATTGTTCTCATTGTAAGTTCCTCCAGTTTTGACGTCTTGTTCGCCGGTCTATCCGTGACGGATGACGGGTCTCTGGCACGTCTATCTCTTGCGTTAACCGTTGCGCAGATCGGTTGGTAAAGCAAGAGCTGGTTGGCGGTCTGTGTTCAGAATTTGCAGTGCCAGTCTGCACCCCAGGCAGCCTGCCACAACGCCGGATCTGTCACGTTCGACTTGCCGCGACCAGCCGCCCACAGGTTCCATATCGGGTCGGCATGTCTGGCGAAATAGTCCTGCATGGAAGTGGCCAGTCCGGTCTCGATGTCACCCGGCCGGGCAGTGCCACCAAGATTGACCTGCTCCTGCGGGTCGCAGGACAGGTCATAGAATTCTGACGGCAGTGGCGCAACCGCCGGGTGCTGGAACCTCTCGACATAGAGGTGGCCCGGGGTGCGGATCGCGCGCGTTTCCTCCTGCTCAAGGCACAGGAATTCACGATGGTGCCGGTGTGGATCGGACAGGTCGATGGCACGGCTGTCATGGCGCGGCGTCGTGATCGGTGCGGCGCCAGCCATATCCAGAAGCGTGTTGGGAATGTCGAGCTGGCTGACAAGCCCCTGATGTGTGCCGGTGGCCACGCCGGGGCCATTGATGATCAGCGGCACCTGATAACTTGGCCGCAGCATCGAGGATGGCCAGGCCGCCAGACCGTGCCCCCAGATCCCGTGATGGCCAAGCGAGAAACCGTGATCGGCGGTGTAGATAACGATGGTGTCCTCGGAGAGGCCGCTGGCCGCGAGTTGCGCCATGATCCGGCCCACCGCATCATCGATCAGCGTTGTCTGCGCGAAATAATTGCGCAGGCTTTCGGTCTCGTTCGGGAGCAGCAGCGGTCCTGCGAAACGCTCATGCGGCGCGGCGCCGGCCTCGACCACACGCCGTGTATAGCGCTCGATGACACGGCGGTTCAGACCTTCACGCGGGATCGAGGAAAAGAGCGTCTCGTCATAGAGATGGTCGAAGGGTGTGCCGGCGCGTCCGCGAATGGCCGGCCAGTGTCCATAAGGGCCGTTGAAAGGCACAAAACAGAAAAAGGGCGCGTCACCTTCCTGCCGCTGGCGGATATAGTCGACGGTGCGATCAGCGAAATAATCAACCGAATGCCCTTCGAATACCGCCTGCCGGTCATTCTCGATCATCAGGTTGCCATGGAAGCTGACCGTATGGCCGTGCGGGAAGGTGACCCAATGGTCGAATTCCGTCGGTGCCCGCCAGGGCTGGCCAAGATGATACTTGCCGATCAGCGCGGTGTCATATCCGGCCGCCTTCAGCTGTCCTGGCAGGCTCGCAAATTCGCCAATCGCGTTCCAGTCCTGCGGCCATCTGTCGGCCAGCCCGTCATCAAGCCAAGTGTGAACACCATGCGCCGACGGCATCAGCCCCGTCAGAACCGAGGCGCGGCAGGGAGAACACATCGCATTGACGCAAAAAGCATTGGCAAAACGCGTGCCGCTGGTGGCCAGCATGTCGAGCCAGGGGGTGTGAACCTCGTCATTGCCGTAGCAGCGCAGCATGTCCGCAGGCTGGTTGTCGGCCATGATCAGAAGAATGTTCGGTCGCGTGGCCATGGCTCAGGCTTCACCATTGATGCTGATCGCCAGACCGTTGATGTCTTCCGATCCGGGGCTGCACAGCCGCAGGGCTTCGGCGCTCACCTCCTCGGGCCGGATCAGTCGGCCGGCCGGGCTTGTCGCGGCGAGAATGGCCTCGGCTTCGCGATGCGACTTGCCGGTTTTCTCCATGATTCGGGCGATCGAGCGTTCGGTCATCTCGCCTTCAAGATAGCCCGGGCACAGCGCATTGGCGGTGATGCCACTGCCGGCAAGTTCCGCGGCGGTGGCGCTGACAAGGCCGTTGACGCCATGTTTCGAAGCGCTGTAGGCGCTGGCATAGCGATAGCCGTCGAGGCCCATGATCGAGGATATGGCAATCAGCCGTCCCCAGTCCGCCCCCGCATCATGGAGCGCGCGAAGCCCCTCGCGCAGGGTCAGGAAACATCCGGTGAGATTGACAGCGATGATCCGGTCCCACATCGCGCGATCGGTGGTGTGGAGTGGCGCGCTCTCGGCGATGCCGGCGTTGGCGATGACAATCTGCTGCGGTCCGATGGCCGCCATCAGCGCGCTGATGGCGGCCTCGTCGGTCACATCAAGGACATGCGGAGAGATCCGGTCACTGTCTGCACTGATGGTGGAAAGCTGGGCCTCACGCCGACCGCAGATATGGACCTGCGCGCCGGCCGCCGCGAAGTCACGCGCCAGAACCGCGCCGAGACCGCTGCCGCCACCGGTCACCAGTACACTGCATCGTGATATTTCCACGCGATTTGTCTCCTTCCCTTGTGCTGTCGGGAATGCTAGCCAAATGCACGAGGTAGCGCTACTTATCTACGCCCGCGCGGCCACTGTGATCATGGCCTGAGGCGCGGTGATAAACAGGAGACGAAAGATGAAGCGACTTTCGATGGCCGCGGTCGCGGCTGCGATGGTGATGACAGGCGTGGCCCAGGCCGACACTGTCAAGGTCGGCTATATGACCACCTTGTCGGGATCCGCGGGAACCATTGGCAAAGAGATGCAGAACGCCGTGAATCTCGCGATGGAGCATACTGGCGGCAAACTTGGCGGCATGGATGCCGAGGTGATTTTTGCCGATGACCAGCGCAAGCCGGATGTGGCCAAGCAGCTTGCCAACCGCCTGGTAAAAAGCGACCGCGTCGATGTTGTCGCCGGCGTGATCTGGTCGAATCTGCTGATGGCGATCCACAAGCCGGTGACACGTTCAGGCACGCTGCTGATCGGCTCCAACGCCGGCCCGTCGCCGATCGCGGGAAAGGACTGCCACCCGAATTTCGTGTCGATGTCCTGGCAGAACGACCAGACGCCCGAGGGCATGGGCAAATACATGCAGGACGCCGGTGTGAAGTCGGTCTATCTGATGGCGCCGAACTATCAGGCCGGCAAGGACATGATGGCGGGCTTCAAGCGCCATTACAAAGGCGAGATCGTCGCCGAGATCTACACCAAGCTCGGCCAGGCCGACTTCCAGGCTGAGCTGTCGACACTGCGTGCTGCCCGACCGGAGGCGACCTTCATCTTCCAGCCCGGCGGCATGGGGATCAATTTCGTCAAGCAGTGGCATCAGGCCGGCCTGGACCAGGTGAGCAAGCTCTACTCCGTCTTCACTGTCGACAACCTGTCGCTTCCGGCGCTTCAGGAAATCGCGCTCGGAGTGGTCTCGACACAGACCTGGTCGCCCGATCTGGACAATGACATGAACCGGCGTTTCGTTGCCGACTATAAAGCAAAGTTCGGTGGCTACCCGTCCTATTACGCGGCCCAGGCCTATGACACGATGATGGCCATTGACCACGCCATTGCCAAGGCCGGCAGCGCCGATACCGAGGCGATGCGCGCGGTACTGGCCAAAGGCGGCATCCCGACAACGCGAGGTGCGCTGGCGATGAACAGCAACCAGTTCCCGATCCAGAACATCTATCTTCGCGAGGCGGTGCTGGATGCTGACGGCATGGCGACCACCAAGATCACCGGCACGGTCTTCGAGAACCATGCCGACGCGTACGCCGCGGACTGCCAATTCTGATCAACAGGCCTGGCCACCAGGGTGACCCGGTGGCCAGCGCCACGGGCACAGCCGGAACCTTGCGATGACCTTGATCCTCCTGCTCGAGCAGATCTTCAATGGCCTCCAGCTTGGCGTGACGCTCTTTCTGATCGCCGCCGGTCTGACGCTGATTCTGGGGATCATGGATTTCGTCTTCCTGGCGCATGGCGCGCAGGTGATGATCGGTGCCTATGCCGCCGCCAGCCTGACGGCGCTGACCGGCAATTTCTATCTCGGTATCCTGCTGGCCATTCCGGTCACCTTCGCCAGCGGCTATCTTCTCGAATTCCTGCTGATCCGGCATCTCTACCGGCGCAGCCATATGGACCAGGTTCTGGCCACCTTCGGGCTGATCCTGTTCTTCAACGAATTGATCCGGATCGGCTTCGGGCCGGCGGCGCTGTTCTCCAGTCTGCCGGCATCCCTGTCGGGCTTTGTCACCATCCTTCCCGAGACCCCCTATCCGGTGTTCCGGCTTCTGGTGATCGGGGTCGGGCTTGCCTGCGCGCTTGGCATCCATCTACTGGTTTCACGGACAAAGATCGGTGCGATGGTGCGCGCTGGCGCGAATAACGAGGCGATGACCGCCGCGCTTGGCGTCAATATCAGGGTGCTTCGTCGGCTGGTGTTTGCCGCCGGAGCCTGTTTCGCCGGCATTGCCGGCATGATGCTGGGTCCGCTGACGGCGGTCGAGCCCGGCATGGGTGAGCCGTTGTTGATCCTGTCGCTGGTGGTGATCATCATCGGTGGCATCGGGTCGGTGCGCGGGGCCTTCATCGCCGCCATCCTGATCGGTGTTGTTGATACGCTGGGGCGGGTGCTGCTTCCGGTAATCCTGCGCAGCTTCATGGACCAGGCGGCGGCGGATGGCGCCGGTCCGGCGCTGGCCTCGATGATGGTCTATATCCTGATGTCGCTTGTTCTGGTGGTGCGGCCAAGCGGGCTGTTCCCGCCAAAGGGGTGAGCGGGATGACATTGTTTCACATCCTTGTAGATGGTCTGGCGCGCAACCGGCTTCTGGTGGTGATCCTTGCCGGCTTCGCGCTGTTCCCAATCTATACGGGCATCGCCGACCTGCCGTTCTGGAATGATCTGGCGATGCGGATCATGATCCTTGGCATGGCGGCGATGGGGCTGAACCTGGTGCTTGGCTATGGCGGCATGGTGTCTTTCGGCCACGCGGCCTTTGTCGGCATCGGGGCCTATGCTGTCGGCATCAGCCAGTTCTATGGTCTTGATAATGGCTGGATCCATGTTCTGATCAGCCTTCTGGCCTGCGGCGTGTTGGGGTTGGTGATCGGGTTCCTGTCGCTGCGCACGACCGGCATCTATTTCATCATGATCACGCTGGCCTTCGCGCAGATGCTGTATTTCCTGTTCATCAGCCTGGAGGAATTCGGCGGCGATGATGGGATGAGCATCGATCGCGCCGATTTCATGCCGATCGATTTATGGGAACCGTTGCGGCTCTATTATCTGATCTGGGTGGCACTGCTCTGTGTCAGCCTGTTCCTGATGGTGATTGTGCGCTCGCGCTTTGGCGTGGTTCTCGAGGCGATCCGCGGCAATGAAAGCCGGGTCGAGGCGATGGGTCTTGTGCCGCTTCGCTTCAAGATCACCGGCTATGTCATCTCGGCGATGATCTGCGGGCTGGCTGGAACGATGTTTGCCAGCTGGCAGGAATATGTCTCGCCCGACATCATGCACTGGACGCGCTCAGGCGAGCTGATGATCATCATCATTCTTGGCGGCATCGGCACGCTGGCTGGTCCGCTTCTTGGCGCGGTGGCCTTTCTGCTGCTTGAGGAATGGCTGCCTGAACTGATGCATGTTGTGGCCCCTGAATATGCCGAGAACTGGATGATCATTTTCGGGCCGGTGCTTATCGCTGTGGTGCTGTTCGCGCGGGGCGGTCTGATCGGCCTGATCCGGCGCATCGGCGGAGGCGGATCATGAGCGCGCCGGTGCTGATCCTAGATGGCCTCACGAAATCCTATGGCGCGTTGTGTGCGACACGCGATGTGTCGCTGCAGGTGGCGGCTGGGGAAATCCATGCGCTGATCGGCCCGAACGGGGCCGGAAAGACAACGCTGGTGCGTCAGATCTATGGATCGGAGACACCCGATAGCGGAACCATCCGCCTTTGCGGCCAGACGGTGAACCATCTGTCGGTGCCGCAGCGGGTGAGGCGCGGCATCGGACGGTCGTTCCAGATCAGCAATGTGCTGATGGGGTTTACCGTCTTCGAGAACGCAGTCATTGCCGAGGCGGCGCGGCGCGGCGAGGCCTTCCGGTTCCTGCGGCCTGCCTTCAGCGATCCCGCACTGGTCGAGGGGGCGATGGCCATCCTGGTGCGGGTCGGAATCGAAGGGCGTGCTGGAACCCGCGTCGCCGATCTGGCGCATGGTGAAAAACGGCTGCTGGAACTGGCGCTGGCGCTGGCCGGCGATCCGGCGCTGCTTCTTCTTGACGAGCCGATGGCGGGAGCCGGACCCGAGGAAACGCAGCATATGATCGAAATCATCGCGCGGCTTCGCAGCGATGTTGGCATCCTGTTGATCGAGCATGACATGGATGCGGTCTTCCGGCTTGCCGATCAGGTAACGGTGCTGGTTGAAGGTGCGGTGATCGCCAGCGGCGAACCGCAAGCTGTTGCCGCGGACGCGGCGGTGCGCGCCGCCTATCTCGGAGGAGATGACGATGCTGAGGCTTGAGCGGGTCGAGGCCGGCTACGGGTCGGCGCAGGTCTTGTTCGGTGTCAGCTTCGCCATCGAGGCTGGGGCCTGTGTGTCGCTGATGGGGCGCAACGGCATGGGCAAGACGACGACGATCCGCGCCATCATGGGGCAGTTGCCGCTGACCGGTGGGTCGATCACCCGCTTTGGCGATGCGGCGGCGGATCGCGACCCGTTCGAGTTTGCCCGCGCCGGCATCGGTCTGGTGCCGGAAGGCCGGCAGATCTTCACCAATCTCAGCGTCGCCGAGAATCTGACAACCTTTCACCGGCCAGGGGTGGATGGCACCGCCCGCTGGACACTGGACAGGGTGCTTGACCTGTTTCCACGGCTTGGCGAGCGGCTGGATCATGCCGGAAACCATCTGTCAGGCGGCGAGCAACAGATGCTGGCCATCGGGCGGGCGCTGATGACCAACCCGCGCCTTCTGATCCTCGACGAAGCGACCGAAGGGCTGGCCCCGATCATCCGCCAGCAGATCTGGCAGGTGCTGGCGACATTGAAGACGGCCGGCCAGTCAATCCTTGTGGTCGACAA
This sequence comes from Alphaproteobacteria bacterium, assembly GCA_038139365.1. GTDB lineage: Bacteria > Pseudomonadota > Alphaproteobacteria > Puniceispirillales > Puniceispirillaceae > UBA8309. Next base: position 32,203 of record JAYOST010000001.1, on the reverse strand, counting down.
GAATATCACGGCACTGGCGCGCCTTGCCGACCATCACGTCATTCTGGAAAAGGGCAAGGTCGTCTGGCAGGGCGACAGCCCCGCGCTTCGTGCCGACCCGGTGTTGACCTCACGCTATCTTGGCGTCTGACAGGACGGCGTGCCTTTATGCGCCGGCGGGAACCGGTGTGCCGTCCTCGAGAAGACCGGCGGATTGCAGCGCCGCCCAGAACGCGCCCGGGATCGGCGTGCTGAACCAGTCGAGGATCTGCCGCATTTCACCGGCATCACGCGGCCCCGGAATCACCGAGGTGATGATGTCGTTGGCAAGCGGGAACTGCAACGCCGCCGCGGCCAGAGGAACCCCGTGCTCATCGGCCACTGCGCCGATCCTGCGGACCTTGTCGACCACCTCGACCGGGGCCTTGGCGTAGTTCCACATTTCGCGCCCGACAAGCACACCCGAATTGAACGGACCGCCGCAGATGATGCTGGTGCCGGCGGCACGACAGGCCGGGAACAGGTCGTGAAGCGGTGTCTGTTCCAGCAGCGTGTAGCGCCCGGCCAGAAGGAACACATCCCAGTCGCCGATGCCAAGCGCATCCATGCAGACGGCATTCTCATTGACCCCGATGCCGATGGCCTTGACCAGGCCGGCGCGGCGCAGCTCGTCCATCGCGCGGTAGCCCCCCTCGGTCAGGTCGCGGAAATGACGGGCATTCTCATCGCCATGTGTGAAGGTGCCGATGTCATGCGCCAGCAGGATGTCGATCCGGTCAAGACCAAGCCGCTGCAGGCTGTCCTCGAAAGCGCGCATGATGGCATCATAACCATAGTCGTAGACGACATGGAACGGCAGCGGTTCAACCATGCCGAACTCGCCCGGGTTGGCCACAGGCCCCGGCCGTAGCAGCCTGCCGACCTTGTCCGACAGCACATAGTCGGTGTGCCGCAACAGGTCACCCATCACCCGTTCCGACCTGCCGAACCCGTACCAGGGGGCGGTGTCGAAAAACCTGATGCCGGCATCCTTGGCGGTCTGGATGAGATCGGCGGCCTGGCTGTAGTCCAGTTCAACGAAGTTGCCGCCCAGCGGCGCGCCGCCAAGGCCAAGTATGTCGATTTTCAGTTCCGTGCGTCCGACCTGCCGTTGTTCCATCCCAGCTATCCCTTCATGTTTTTCTATTGGTGGCACTGTTGCCAGCGGTGCCGGGCCAGATGCCGCGCTTGCGCCGGCGGTGTTTCATCGCTTCATGCGCCTCCGGTGTGCCGTCGTGGAAGGACCCGAACCATTTGTCCAGCGGCACCATGCCGTCGGCGTAATTCACCTCGAAATATTTGTGATGCAGGTAATGCGCGTAATAGGAGGCGTCCATCGACGCCTCTTCACCGGTCACCACCCGATCGAAACCCGTATGGCCCTGCGCCGGGGCGACGCCAAGCCGCGAAGCCAGATTGATCATATGAATCGGATGCGCCGGCACCAGAAAGAAGATCAGGATCGAGGCGAAATAGATCACATGCTCGACCGGGTGCATCGACAGCCCCGACCAGGGTCCCGGATTGGTGTTCCGGTGGTGAAGCTGGTGTGCGATCCGATAAAGCGGCGGCCAGTGCAGGAAACGGTGCGCGAAATAGAAGCCGACCTCATGCACGAACGGCACCAGGAAGAACAGTGCGACAAAACCCAGCGGATTTTCCGTCGGGCTGATCATCGTGGCATGGCCATTGGCATAGGCCCAGAGCAACAGGATCTCGTAGCATGTCCAGATCGGCACCCCGCTTGCCAGCGTCCAGAACATATTGTCATAGGTCTGGTTGTTGAAGGTGAAACGATCCGACTCATCGTCAGGCCATCTGCGGTTGTATTTAAAAGTGGTGCCCTGCTTGCGCCAGACATAGAGCCACATGTGCCAGGCACCGTAGACAAGCACCGCCAGCATCAGGTTGCGCGCCAGGATCAGCGCGCACCAGAACAGCGACAATGTCTGGAAATGTTCCAGTGGCGGCGTCAGGTACAGCCAGATACCGATGGCGGCAATGGCATAAGGCACGTTCCACGGGAACAGATATCCGGGAAGGCCGAAAAACCATTTAAAAAGCGCTTTCGGCTGTGGCGGCCAGGCAAAGGCCGGACCATAGCTGATCGGCCTGTTCGGCGACCAGTTGCCACGCCTGTCCTCTCGCCCGAAGCTGGATTCCTGCATATCGTCCTCCCCAGTCAACAGGGCCGTCGACCGACCCGGAAAATCAAAACCGCCAATATGCTGCGGCAAGCATACACACAGGCTGCCAGATTTTAAAACCGCTGGCATTCACCATTGCCGGAAATAAGGCCCGGCTGCTGCTAGCTGTCGTCCGGCGTCAGCACCATCGACGCCGCGCCCCACAGTCCAGAATCGCCGCCAAGCGCGGCCCGAATCACCGGCACAGTCCTGAAGGGTGGCATTGCGTCATGATGGATGACGTCATGGATGCCATTCTCGAGAAGGTCAAACCCGTTCGACAGCCCACCCCCCATGATCACCCGTTCCGGGCTGAACATGTGGATCGCGGATGTGATGCCCTGACCAAGATACATGGCTTCTTCGGCAATCAACTGGCGGCACCGTTCATCACCGGCGCGGGCGCCGTCGAACACGTGTCTCGCCTCGACCCTGCCGCGCTGCGCGGCTGTCGCCAGAAAGGGTGAGCTGCCATCCCGCGTGGCCAGCGCGGCGCGCTGTTGCAGCGCTGTACCGGCGGCAAGCGCCTCGAAACATCCGATGGCGCCGCAATGGCATCTTGGGCCATCCTGTGCCAGTCGCATGTGGCCGATATGTGCCGCCATTCCTTTGTGCGCACGCATCAGCCTGCCATCGGTGACGGCGCCGCCACCAATGCCGGTGCTGACCGTCAGGTAGATCATGTTGCGGACACCCTTGCCGGCGCCATGTCGCCATTCCCCGAGGGCAGCGGCGATGCCGTCATTCTCCACCCGCGCCGGCAGGCCGGTGCGATCACCAAGTTCGCGCGCAAGCGGCAGACCGTCCCAGCCGGGAAGGGTCGGAATACGGGTCACGGTGCCACTGTCAGTGTCGATTGGTCCGGCACAGGACATGCCAATGCCGATGATGCCGGCCATCCCGTCGGAACCGCAGACGCTGTCGATCAGTGTCCTGATCTGGTTGAAAATGGCGGTTGGGCCACCGGTCACATCGGTGGCAAGAGCATCGCGCCTCAGCAGCCGGTCTTCGGCGAACAGGGCAACCCGAAGCTGGGTGCCGCCAAGATCGATCGCGATGACCCGGCGCGCGGCCATTTCAGGCCGGGCCTTGCAGATTGTGAACCCAGCCCATTCGCGCCGCCAGATCTTCTGCCCCGAAGGCAAGCGACCCCATGACGATGGTGTCGGCCCCCGACCGGCGAAGCCCGGGGACGGTGTGCTCTCTGATGCCGCCATCGGCCGCCAGAAGAATACGCCGCTGACCATCACCATCGTTTGCGGCATCAATCATGTGGCGGGCCTCGGTCATGCGGGTGTCCGCCTGCGGGTCAAGACCAACACCCTTGATTCCCATTTTCGTGCCAAGCAGCGTCAGCATCGACAGGTGGTCCAGCCAGGGCGCGGCGGCCGTCACCGGCGTGTGCAGCTGCAGCACCAGGCCGGCCTCGACGCCATGGTCTCGGATCCGGTCGAGTTGGCGCATCAGCTCGGCGTTTTCCGCATGGATCGAAATGATGTCGGCGCCAGCCTCGGCGAATTGATCTATCTGGTCGGTGAGCGCGGCATCAGCCACCATCAGATGGACATGAACAGGTTTTCGCGTCAGCGGGCGAAGCTGGGCGATCAGGTCGGGAAACAGCAGCATTGCCGGCGAGAAATGCCCGTCCGCAACATCGGCGTGATAGATATCCACATGCTGGTCCACCCGCGCCACATCCTCGGCGATGCGCACCAGATCTGCTGACCACAGGGAAAATTCGGCAAGAAGCCGGTTTTCGGGAAGGGCGGCCAGTGCGTCAGCCCGTGAATTCATCATCATCCTATCTCCTTCAGGAACGCGCTGATGGCGGCGCGAAATTCCGTGACATAGCTCTGGCGATTGTCGGATTTCGGGGTGATTTCGGCAAGCCTTGCCGGCGGGATCAGCGTGGCCAGCGTTTTTGCCATCTCCAGTGGATGCGCAAGATCCCGTGCCGTGCCGATCACCAATGTGGGGATATCGATGGTGGCAATGTCGTGGCGCCCGACGCCCGGGCCGTCACGCGCGATGGCGGCGAGAAGCGCCTGTGTCTGGTCAATCGGCTGGCGTTCGAAAAAGCCGTGATAGGAGGTCATGTTGTCGGGGGCCTGTTCCGCAACCTGACGCGCCATGTCCGAGGTCTCAAACTTCTGGCGTGCCGCCTCTGCCCCCAGTGTGGCAAGATCATCAGCGATCATCCGGTGCGGGGCCAGGTTATCCGGGGCCGGTTGGTCCACCCAGGCAGGCCGCGCCAGTACCAGCCCGCTGAACATCGCCGGGTGCAGGGCTGCCGCCCGCAGCGCAATCGCCGCCCCCATCGAGATGCCGCCAATGACCGGTGCGTTTCCGTCCAGCCGCCTCGCAAGCTCGACCATATCTTCGGTGAACTGCGCAATTGAAAGCGCGGTGCTGTCGCCAAACTCCGACCCGCCATGCCCGCGGCATTCCGGGCTGATACAGCGCCAGTCGGCGATCTGCGGGAACACCTCCAACGTCTGGCCGGCATCACCGCATAGCCCGTGAATGAACAGGAACGGCCTGCCGTCGCCGGCATGCCGCACCGCCAGGCACAGCCCGTCGATGATCACCTCTTCCCCGATCATGATCCCACCAGGCGCAGCTGTGCAGCCAGAAAGGCCGCGACATCACCAGCCTCATCTGCCGCCATGCCATGGGCGATGACCGGGCCGTCGAACCCGCAAGCTGCCAGCCCGCGCAGAACATGCGGCCAGTCGATGACGCCCTTGCCGGCTGGTGCCACTGTGCCATTGGCGAACCGGTCCTTGGCATGGGCCAGCGCGATCATTGGACCCAGAAGATCCAGCGCCTCGTCGATGGTGGGCTTATGTCGGTCAGGCGGAATGCCGTCGATGAGGTTCGCCGGGTCGAGGATGATGCGGATCGGGCCACCGACAAAATTTGCAAGAAGGTCTGCCGCGCGCGCCGCTGAACTGACGATATTGGCGGGCTCCGGCTCGACACCGATCAGGATGTCATTGGCGTCGGCGATGGCGCAAAGTCTCTCGAACTCCCGGCACATTTCCCGCCAGATGGCCGGGTCATCATTGTTAGGGTGCCGGCGCCATTGGTCATGCGGATCAAGGCTGCCGCTGCAAACTGTCAGCATCGGACATCCGGTGGCAGCGGCGAATTCGGCGAGGGATGTGAACGCCCTTCGCCCGGCAAGGCGGCGGTGCGGGTCGGGGTCTGTCATGTTGTAGGTGGCGGAAAGCGCGGCTACGCCGATGCCGGTGGATTGTGCGGCAGCGGTCAGCTTGGCGGCGGCATCCGCGGGGATTGTCGCCGGAAGCGCCCCAAGGCCAGAACAGGCCATATTGTACTGCACACAATTGAATCCGGCATCCTGGCAGGCGGCAAGGACGGTGTGGGGGTCGGCACCGTCAAAGGTCTTGGCGAATACGCCAACCTGGTTTGGCCCGGCCTGCATCAGATCGCGCCCGACACATCGGCCAGCCTGACGGACTTCCCGCTCTCGGCTGACTGGGCGATGGCCAGCATCGCCCGTACCGAGGCGACACCGTCATCGACATCGGCGCCGCTGAGCGGCCTGCCGTCAAGGATCGCGTCGGCGAAGCTTTCCAGTTGCCGCCGGTAGAAATGCCCGTCGGCACCCAGAACCCGCGACGTCTCGCCGGTGGATTCGCGGAAAATGTCGACCTCGCTGGACCGGAAATACCAGGGGTTGAAGGTCTTTGCGATGACGCTGCCATGCTCGCCATAGAGGTGAAAGCCCTCATGCCAGTCCATGCGCACGGCAACGGTCAGGTCGAGATGGCCGAGCGCGCCGCTGGCGAAGCCTACATCGACAAACCAGCTATGGGCATTGAAGCGTTGCAGATGGCGGGCCCGCACCTCGGTGATCTCGCCACACAGGAAGCGCGCCGTATCAACCAGATGGCAGCCATGTGCCAGCATGTAATATTGCTGGAGGTCGGCCTTCGGGTCGCGGTCGGGTTTGCGCCGCGCCGCGCTTGTCACGATCAGCGGCTGTACAGCATCGGTCATGGGATAACGGTGGGTGGAGTCACAATACCACCCTTTGAAAGCCAGCATTTCGCCCATTTCGGTATCGATGAACCGCTTCGCGCTCTGCAGTCCCGGGTCGAACCGTTTCATATGGCCGACCTGGAGCTTCAGGCCGCTGGCCCGGACCACGGCGGCCAATGCCTCGACCTCCTCCAGGGTTACGCCAAGAGGCTTTTCACACAGCACATGCTTGCCGGCCGCCAGCGCCGCCATTGCAGCCGGAACATGGAAGGCGTCGGCGGTGGCTATGATCACCGCATCGAGCTGTGGATCAGCCAGCATTGCGTCATAACTTGTATAGGTTAGGGCCGCGCCATGCGTGACAGCGAACCTGTCAACGAGATCCGCGGCGACATCGCAGATGGCGTGAAGGCGGGTGTTGCGCGCTTTGGTGACACTCTCAAAATGGCCCGCCTGCGCAATCGGGCCACAGCCGAGTATGCCGATGTTAACGCATCTGTCTGGAGTCATCGTCATCGCGGTTTTGTCCTGTCCTTCACCGGTTGCCCGGCTGTCTCGACGGATTGGCCCAGAGTATTTGCATACTAGAATATTTGCATACTAACAGTGATTAAAGTCGAAAATTCTGTAAGGACTGCATCTGCGCTATTCCCAAGCCCAATTTTTTTAATTACGGTTCTAGGCAACAAAAAGGTCGCAAAGCGTCACGGAGAAGACGCCAAGATACAACGGCCTTATATCTTGAGGAGGAAAACAAGCATGACAATACGTAAGAGTTTACTGGGGCTGACGGCTGGCGCGATGGCGCTTGTCGGCGCGGCTCCCGTGGCGATGGCGGGTGAATTTGACGGTGTCACCGTCAACATCCTGACCCGCCCCGGATATGTGATTGCTGGGCGCCTGGTGGAGCGTGGTGTGGAATTCCAGGAGGCAACGGGCGCGAAGATTGTCGTCACCGAAGTGCCTTATGCGGAGATCTTCCCGAAGATTCAAAGTGACTGGTCAACGGGAACGAATTCGATCGATGTCGGCGTGTTTGCTGCAGGCTGGGGTGTCGAGCTTGACGCCGCTGGACTTCTCGAGGACCTCGATCCCTATATTGCCAAGGACAGCAAGATCGACCTTAACGATGTGGCTCCCTACTTCCGCGAATTTGGCCAGAAGGTCGGCGGCAAGACCAAGCTTCTGATGGTCGATGGCGACTTCCAGATGGTCTATTACCGCAAGGATGTTCTTGACGGTGCAGGCCTGCAGCCGCCGAAGACATGGGAAGACTATCTTGATGTGGCCTCGAAGATTCATGGCAAGGACATGAATGGCGACGGCGACGGTGACTTCGGTTCCTGTATCTTCAAGAAGCGTAACGCGCAGTCCTACTTCGCGATCCAGACCTTTGCCGCGCCGATCGTGCAGACGCAGGGCACCGCCCAGGGTTTCCACTTCAACAACGCCGACATGAAGCCGATCGTGAACAACGCCGGCTGGAAGAAGGCGTTCGAGCTGTACAAGGAAACCGGCAAGTACGGTCCGCCTGAAGAGCTGAACATGGATATCGGCGACACCCGCGCGCTGTTCAAGGCTGGCCGTTGCGGCCTGCTGGTCGAGTGGGGTGATCCGGGACCGCTGCAGCTTGACGATGACGCCACTGCCATCAAGGGCAAGCTCTATGCGGTATCGGCTGTCGGCTCCCGCGAGGTTCTTGACCGTGCCACCGGCAAGCTTGTTCCGGTGACCAAGGCAAACGCCCCGCACTCGATCGATGGCATCAACTATGCGCCGTTCGCCGCCTTCGGTGGCTGGGCCGGTGCGGTCAACAAGCGTGCTGACCAGAAGACCAAGGATGCGGCCTATGCGTTCCTGTCCTACATGAACCAGGCAGCCCAATCGAGTGTCGACGTCACCATCGGTGCCACAGGTTACAACCCGTATCGCCTGTCACAGCTGGCCAGCCCCGACCTGTTCATCAAGGCGGGTATGCCAAAGGCCCTTGCCGAGAACTATATCGGTGCGATCAACGGTGCGCTGAACAGCCTCAACATGGCGTCCGACATGAAGATTCCGGGCGCACAGAAATACACTTCGGTCGTTCTCGACACCGAGCTGGCCCGTTATCTGGCCGGTGAGATTTCTGTGGATGAGGCCCTCGAGAACATCGAAGAGGGATGGGAAGAGGTCACTGAGGACTTTGGTCGTGACGAGCAGGTCGCGGCTCAGGCCCTCGCGCTTGGCAGCTGATCCAGGCATCCATGTCCACAACAATCAACATGATCCAGCCGGGGGGAACCCCGGCTGGCGCTTCGGCCGGCGACCGCTGGCGTGAATGGGTTGACCGCCATGCGGGGACCTTTTTCATCGCCCCGGCCGTCAGCCTCATTCTGGTTTTTGCCATTTTCCCGACCATCTATTCGATGTTCTTCGCCCTCAGCCGGGTGCGGTTCACGGGTGACGGTCTCAAATTCCGCTATGTCGGGCTTCGCAATTTCGAGAAGCAGTTTTTCGGCAGCAGCGAAGTGCATTTCCTTGGCCGGACCGATCCGGTCAGCATGTTCGGAACGATTGTCTTCATCGCCATCACAGCCGCTGTTCTCTGGTGGCTATGGCGGTCGTGGAAGCGGGCCACATGGGTGCGGATGCTGGGCCGGACAATCTCTGCCGCCATGGCCATTTTCCTGGCCTGGCTTCTCTGTGCCTCGTTGCTGTCAGGCAATGCCATCGGCACCCTCTACACCACGCTGTTCTACGTACTTGTAGGCTGCGCGGTACAGTTCATCATTGGTACGGCGCTGGCCTTTCTGTGCTCGCAGCCGATCAGGGGACGCAATTTCTTTCGGGTCCTGTTCTTCATTCCGCTGATGGTGACGCCGCTGGGTGTCGGATTTGCGATGAGGATGATCGCCGACGTTACCAAAGGGCCGTTTGAACCCATTCTCAGCCTTTTGGGGCTGCAGGACTGGGTCTGGTCGGCAAGCCCCTGGTCGGCCCGTTTTGTGATGATGGTTTGTGATTCCTGGCAATGGATCCCCTTTATCTTCATCTGCATGCTGGCGGCGCTGGAGAATGTGCCGCGTGACCATGTCGAGGCGGCGCAGGTCGATGGCGCTTCCAGCTTTCACATTTTCCGCGAGGTGACCTGGCCGCAGGTGGTGCCGGTGGCCGTGACCGTGCTGCTGATCCGTGCGATCGAGGCCTTCAAGATCATGGATCTTCCCAACATCATGACCGGTGGTGGCCCGGGGTCTTCGACTGAATCGATGACCCTGCATTCGGTCTATGTCTGGCGCGCCAATGATATGGGGTCCTCCGCGGCCATTGCATATCTGCTGCTGATCCTGACGGTTGTCGTCTGCGCGTCCTTTTTCAACTACGTGGTCCTGGGACAGATACGAAAGGCGCGGGCATGAGCAACGCGCATACCAAATTCGACCTTCACAACCGCAGCCTGTTCGACCGGCTGTTCGAGCCGCCGGCTGTCGGCAAGATGGCGCCGGTGGCAAAGCTGGTCGTCTATTCGTTTCTGGCCGTCTGGTCGTTCTTTGTGCTGTTTCCGATCTACTGGGTGATCATCACCTCCTTCAAGGATGCGGCGGCGGTCAACCAGGGGCCAAGTTATATTCCTTTCGTTGATTTTCTGCCGACGCTTGATGCCTGGCGGGTGAATTTCACCGCCGACCCGTTCTGTGACATGACCGCCATCGCGCGGCAGCTTTATCTGCTGGCGCATAACAGCGTCATCTTCCTGTTGTCGCCGATCGTGTCATTGCAGCCGATGGAACCGCAGATCTGCAAGATTTATCTTGCCTTCACAAACTCTGTCGTCATCAGCATCATATCGACAATTTTCTGCGTCGCTGTCGGCTCCATGGCTGCTTATGCACTGGCGCGAATCCAGTATCGCCCGAAGTTCGGCAACATCATGATCTTCGTGCTTCTGATCATCGGCGTCATTCTCGTCACCACCTATGCCGGGGTGCCGTGGTGGATGTCCTCGGTGGTGGCGCTGGCGCTGTTTTTCTTTCTGGCGCGGTCGCTCGGCCGTCACTTCAAGATGTCTCTTGGTAACGGTGACATCCTGTTCTGGATGATTTCGCAGCGGATCCTGCCGCCTATCGTGGTTGTGATCCCGCTCTATGTGATGTTCCAGGCGGTGCGCCTTCTGGATACGCATCTGGCGTTGATTCTGCTCTATGCGGTGGCGAACCTGCCGATCGTCGTCTGGCTGATGCATGATTTCTTTGCCAACCTGCCGATCGAGCTTGAGGAATCGGCGCAGCTGGACGGGGCAACGCGCTTTGGCATTTTCTGGGAAATCGTGATGCCGCTGACGCGGCCTGGCCTTGCAGCCACAACATTGCTGATCCTTGTTCTCAACTGGAACGAGTATCTGTTTGCCGTGTTTCTGTCGACTGTCAAAGTCCAGACCATGCCGATCATGGTCGCGGCGAAGAATACCGGCGAGAAGGGCGTGCTGTGGTGGGAGATGTGTGCCGTCACCGTGGTGATGATCATTCCCGTCATCATCATGTCGGTTCTGTTGACGCGGTTCATTTCGAAGGGCGTTCTTCTTGGCGCTGTGAAAGGGTAGATCATGACGGGCGGCGGCGAAAAGGCCTCGGTCAAATTTGACGCGGTACAAAAGAGCTTCGGCAGTGTGAAGGTGCTGGAGGAATTCAATCTCGAGGTTGCGCCTGGTGAGTTCCTGGTGCTTCTCGGTGCCTCTGGCTCCGGCAAGACGACGGCGCTGCGCATTCTCTCAGGACTTGAGACGCCGAGCGACGGCCGGGTCTATATTGGTGAGCGCGACGTCACCGAGGTGCTGCCGAAATATCGGGACATCTCCATGGTCTTCCAGTCCTACGCGCTCTATCCGCACAAGACGGTGGCGGAGAATATCGGTTTTCCGCTGAAGGTAAAGAAGCTGAACAAGGCCGATATGGACGCCGCCATTCTCGATGCCGCGAAGCAGGTGCAGCTGGAAACACTTCTCGAGCGTTATCCGCGTGAATTGTCGGGTGGCCAACGCCAGCGTGTGGCGCTGGCCCGTGCCATCATCCGCCGCCCGTCAGTCTTCCTGATGGACGAGCCGCTGTCGAACCTTGACGCCAAGCTTCGCGGCCATATGCGGGCCGAGCTCAAATACATGCAGGCCACGCTTGGCATCACCACCATCTATGTCACGCATGACCAGATCGAGGCGATGACGCTGGCGCACCGGGTCGCGGTGCTGGAGAAAGGCGTGCTGCAACAGCTTGCCTCGCCTTCGGAAATCTATAACAACCCGGCCAACCTGTTTGTCGCCCAGTTCATCGGCTCGCCGGCGATGAATGTCATCCATGGCGCGCTGGAAGGTTCTGATTTCCTGACCAATGGGGCGAAGGTGAAAACCAAGGTCAAGGGCCGGCTGGAAAAGGCTGTCGCCGGGGTCAGGCCCGAGGATTGCAGCGTTACCGACCCGCAAAAGGGCACCATCAGTGGCCAGATCTACACCACCGAGTTGATTGGCGATCACACACTGGTCACTGTGAACTGGGGCGAGGACCAGATTGTCGTCAAGGCGCACAAGGATTTTGACGGCAAGCTGGGTGATGCCGTCGGGGTGATCCTTCCGCCGGAAAACCTGTATGTCTTTGACGAAACCAGTGGCGAACGGATCCGCTAGCAGGACGGGAGGTGTGCATGCCGGCCCGCATTGACCTTTACCGGTCCAGTTTCGAAGGCAAGGAACGCCAGCTTGCCACGATGGGCGCCTTCACCGTCTCCTCCTTCAGATATGACAGCGGCATCGAGGCGCTGCGCATCCGCAACGCGCGCGGCGAAATCATCGTTCTTCCCTTCAAGGGTCAGCAGATCTGGCGGGCGGCATTCGATGGTCGTGACCTGACAATGAAATCGATGTTCGACGAGCCTGTCGACACGCAGGTCTATCTCGAAACCTACGGGGCCTTCATGATCCATTGTGGGCTGACCGGGGTAGGCGCCCCCGGTCCCTCGGACACTCATCCGCTTCATGGCGAGCTGCCGAACGCGCCGTTCCAGACCGCCTGGCTGGAATTCGACGAGGCTGGTGAGCGTCTGACAATCGGTGGCAGCTATCGTCACACGGTGGCGTTCAGCACCAACTATCATGCCACGGCCAGAATCGGCATGGCGGCAGATGCTGCGCTTCTCGATCTGTCACTGACGGTTGAGAATTTGAAGCAGACATCGATGGACCTGATGTATCTGGCGCATGCCAATTTCCGGCCGGTCGATCATGGCACGCTGCACTACACCGCCCGCTATGACGCCGAATCGGTGCGGGTACGCCGCTCCGTGCCGGCACATATCTCGCCGAAACCCGATTATATGGCCTTTATCGAGCAACTGGCGGAGGATCCGCTGCCCCACCACTGGCTAGACCCGGCGCTGGCATTTGATCCGGAGGTGGTGTTCTCCATCGATATGCTGGCCGATGATGACGGTCTTGCGCACGCCATGCAGAGGCACTCCGATGGCAGTGCCGACTATATCGGCTATCGACCGTCACAGGCTCCGGTCTGCATGCGCTGGATCTGCCGGACCCCGGACCAGGACGGGCTCGGTGTCGCCTTTCCCTCGACCTCTGAGGTGGAGGGATACACAGCCGAAAAAGCGAAGGGTCACGGCGTCGTTCTCGGCGGCGGTGATATCTGGCGCATCGACATCCGCATGGGACTGCTGACGACCGAAGAGGCGGATGATGTCGAGGCCCGCATCGCCGCGGTCAGATCGGCCTGAGCCTGGGTTCCTGCCTAATCAAGCTGGAAGATATTCTCATCCATCCCGGGCGTCTCGACACTGATGGCGAACAGGCTGCCGGCGAGACGCTCCATCTGTTCGGCGGCGGCTGTCGTCACATAGAGCGTTTTGCGATCCGGCCCGCCGAAGGTGCAGGTTGTGATGTTGCTGGCCGGCATCTCGATCACCCTGTCGATGCTGCCATCAGGCGCGACGCGGACAATACAGCCACCACCGTAGCGGCAGTTCCAAAGATATCCGGCGCTGTCCATGGCAGACCCGTCGGGAAGCCCACGGTCAAACCCGGCAAAGAAGGGCACGCCGTTGCAGATCTCGCCGCTGGCCATGTCATAGTCATAGACGCGGATTTCATTCTTCAGCGTGTCGCCGAAATAGAAGCGCCGCCGGTCTGGCGACCAGCACAGGGTGTTGGAAATGCCGATGCCTGTCTCCACCGGCACCATGTCGCCACCATGATGATAGCGAAAGAGTGTGCCTTCGCCGTCACGCACCGGCAGGGGCACGCCGTCGGCGGCGACATTATTGGCCATCGATCCGACCCAGAATCTGCCGCGTGGGTCGCTGCGCCCGTCATTCAGACGCTGATCCGGCCAACCGGCAAGCCTTGCCGTCAGGTCTTCGCGGGTGCCGGCGTCGGGATCAAACAGGATCAGCCCCGAGCCCAGTGCCACCAGCAGCCATCCGGCACGATTTGTCAGTGACAGCGCGACAACGGGTTCGTCGAACATATGCGTTCTGGTGGTGCCGACCACCGGATCGTGGACATGGAGCAGAAAACGGTTGATGTCGGTCCAGTAAAGACGCCCTGCCGCCGCGTCCCAGGTGGCGGCCTCGCCGCAGATGTCGCCGACAGGTACGATGCAGACTGGTTCCATCGGTGTCTCCTTGATCAGATCATGAACTACGCCTTGCCTTCCGGATGGTGGGACAATCGTGACGGAAAATCGAGCCAAGAGTTGATATGCGGGGGTGCGTGTCGCAGACTTGCAGAAGATGTGACGTGCAAGATGGAGGTGGCGGATGCTTGAGACGTGGCGGTGGTTTGGACCGGATGACCCGGTGACATGTTCCCATGTGCGGCAGGCCGGCGCTGATGGCATCGTCACCGCCCTTCACGCGGCGGCCCCTGGCGAAGTCTGGCAGCCCGATGAAATCGCGGCGCGCAAACGCGAGATCGAGGATGCCGGGCTGAGCTGGGCAGTGGTGGAGAGCATCCCGGTGCACCCCGCCATCAAGCTTGGCGATGACCGGGCGGCGCATTACACCGATGCCTGGATTGAGTCCATGCGCAACCTTGCGGCGCAGGGGATGGAGGTCATCTGCTATAATTTCATGCCTGTGGTTGACTGGACGCGCACCGACCTTCGCTACCTGACGCGTCGCGGCGGTCTGGCGCTGCGGTTCGACCCGCTGGAATTCGCCGTCTATGATTTGTTCGTGCTGCGTCGTGCCGGTGCCGAGGCGGATTACGACGCGGCGATGATCAGCCAGGCCGAGGCAAGTCACGCCAGCATGGAAGAGGCGGCGATCGACCGGCTTGAGGCGACGATCATCGCTGGTCTTCCCGGCTCGGAACTGTCGCACGGCCGCGAGGGGATCAGAGCCGCCATTGCCGAATATGACGGGGTCACCCCGGCAAGGCTTCGGGCCAATCTGATCACCTTTCTGAAGAAGGTTGCCCCCGCCGCCGAGGACTGCGGCGCGCGGATCTGCCTGCATCCTGATGACCCACCTTTCTCGATCTTCGGCCTGCCGCGCGTTGTCTCGACACAGGCCGATTACGCCACGCTGTTCGAGGCGGTGCCGTCACTTGCCAATGGGATCACCTTGTGCGCCGGATCGCTTGGCTCACGCGCCGACAATGATGTGATGGCGATCGCCGCAGCCTTTGCCGAGAGGGTGCATTTCACACATCTGCGGAATGTCACGCTGCAGCCTGGCGGGGCGTTTTTCGAGGATGATCATCTTGAAGGCGGGGTTGATATGGTGGCGCTGATCAAGCTTTTGATGGACGAAGAGGCGCGTCGCCGCGCCGCGGGCCGCGCCGATGCGGTGATACCGATGCGCCCCGATCATGGTCACCTGCTGCTGGATGACATCGACAAACAGACCAACCCCGGCTATTCGGCGATTGGCCGGCTGAAGGGGTTGGCCGAGCTTCGCGGGATTGCCCGTGCGGTCTCGTCCCTCGCACCGGCATGAAAGGTGGCTTCGCATGACAGATGATTTCACGGGCAAGGTCGCAGCCGTCACCGGCAGCAGCGGCATCGGCCTTGGCGCGGCGCTGCATCTGGCGCGTGCCGGGGCGCGCGTCTTTCTGGCCGGCATCGATGCCGGTCTGAACAGCGAGGCAGCCGATCTTGCTGCTGGCGAAGGGCTTGCCATCAGCCTGCATCAGGTTGATGTGTCGGACGAGACGTCGGTCAGAGGCTGGGCCGATCAGATTGCCGCCGGGACGGGTGTCCTTCATGCCCTTGTCAATGCTGCTGGACAGCAGACTTACGGCACGGTGGAAGATACAAGCCCGGCCGCCTGGGACCATTGCATCGCGGTGAATTTGCGGTCCTGCTACCTGACATCGCATTGCCTGTATCCGTTGCTGAAGGCGGCACACGGGGCGTCCATCGTGCATGTGGCCTCGGTGCAGGGGCACAACAACCAGAACAACGTACTGGCCTATGCGACGTCGAAGGGCGCTGTCCATGCCATGACCCGCGCGATGGCGGTGGATTGCGCCAGAGACGGGATCAGGGTGAATTCGATCAGTCCGGGATCGATCCGCACACCATTGCTGGAATATTCGGCAAGCCAGCTGGCCGGGGATGGCAAAACCATTGACGACATGATCGGCGAATTCGGGGCCTCGCACCCTATTGGCCGGGTCGGCACCACAGAAGAGACAGGCAGCCTGATCGCCTATCTGTGTTCCGATGCCGCCGGCTTCATCAGCGGTGCCGATCTGCGGATTGATGGCGGGCTGACCGCCCAGCTTGGCGTCTGACCCGTGTCGCCGCTGTTCGAAGAGCTGGATTACCGGCAGACCGCGCTTGGCGAGCTGATTCTGCGTCGTCGCCGTATTTTGAAACTGGACCGTGATGTGGTCGAGGTCATTCTGAATGACGAACATCTGATGTCTGACATGTTCACCGCCTCGGAGATTGCGCTGGCACGCCTGCCGCTCGAGCGGATGACTGCCGCTGGCACAGGGGCGGCACGGCCGGATATTCTGGTTGGCGGTCTTGGCCTCGGCTACACAGCCGATACGGTGCTTGGCTATGATGTCGTGGCATCGCTGACGGTTGTGGAATTTCTGGCGCCGCTGATCGAATGGCATGAGGCAGGTATTCTGCCGCTGGCGCGGCGACTGGCGGATGATCCGCGCTGCCGCTTTGTCGAGGGGGATTTCTTCGCACTGGCGCGCGGTGACACCGGATTTGACCCGCAGATGCCGGGGCGGCGTTTTGACGGCATTTTCCTGGATATCGATCACAGCCCGGATTTTCACCTGAACCCGTCACATGCTGATTTCTACAGCGCTGACGGGCTGGCCCGCCTGCAACACAGCCTGACTGCGGACGGTATCTTCGCACTCTGGTCGAACGACCCGCCAGATGCCGCCTTCCTCGCCAGAATGAAGTCGGTTTTCGCCAGTGCCAGCGCTGAGCAGGTGGTGTTCCACAATCCGCTGCTTGAGGAAGACTGCACACAGACCGTCTATCTCGGGATGGCGGGCTGACGCCGCCCTGTCACAGCCCGAGATCGTAGAAGCTGTTGGCGGTGCCGCCATAGATCGCGGCGGTCTCGGCAATGCTGCAGCCAGCAGTCAGCTCCAGTGCGGCGGCGCGCCAGTCCGCATATTCGCCAGCAAGCCGGCAGACCGGCCAGTCTGAACCCCACATCACCCGCTCGGCACCGAAAACCGTGATCACATGGTCTGCATAGGGGCGCAGATCCTCGGCCGTCCAGTCGGGATCGGCCTCGGTGATCAGCGCGGAGAATTTGCAGAATGCCGAGGTCTCGCTCGCCAGCCGTGCCATGCCGTCGGCCCAGTGTCGGAAGCTGGCTTCGCCATGCGCCGCGATCTGCGGCTTCATGCAATGATCGATCACCACCCTCATCTCTGGATGGCGCGTGAAAATGGTCAGGAAATTGTCGATATGGCGCGGGAAGCCAAGAGCTTCGAATCGAAGGCCGAGCGCGGTGATCGCCTCGAACCCCCAGCGCACATCTTCTCGCAGCATCCAGTCATCATCTGGAATGTCCTGGATCATCGGACGCACGCCCTTGAATTTCGGATGGGCTGCCAGCCGTTCCAGCTCGGCCTGATGTGCCGCATTTTCGAAATCGACCCAGCCGGTGACCGCGGCGACATGTGGCGTCGCGTCGGCGATGCCAAGCATATATTCGCTTTCCGCGATGCTGGGGGCGGCCTGAACAAGAATCGTGGCGTCGATGCCGGCGTCGGCAAGATGCGGGGCGAGATCGGCCGGACCATAGGCGCGGTTGAGGGTGGCGTTGTCCTCTGGCATCCAGCCATAATCGCCGCGCGCCGGGTTCCAGAAATGATGATGGGCGTCGATCTGCATATCCTGTCCTCCTAAGGGGCGGAAGGTGGCGCACAGGATACGCCATAAACTGCGTATTAACAGACTTGCCGAACTTCCCCGCTCGCTTGCATCATAGGGCGAGGATGATCCGGAGGGGAAGAGTATGTCCGATACGATGACTGATGAATACCGCGAGGCCATTCGCAGGATGAAAGCGGAGGTGAGGGCGTCGGGCGTGGACATCGCGGCGGCCTTCGCCGCCATCGACGCGCGGCTCGAGGACCAGCTCCGGCAGGTTGAAACCGAAGTTGCCGCCGGTATCTCGCCGGTGCCGGTCTGTGAGTTTGCAGATGTGGCAGATGGAGGCATCAGTGCCGAGATGACGGCGAAGATCAGACAACGCGGCGCGGTCATTCTTCGCAACACCTTCGGGCGTGACCGGGTCGCGGGCTGGAATGAATCGCTGATGACCTATGTCGCGGAGAATGACTATTTCGAGAAGCAGAAGGCGAAGGAGGGAATGGATAAATATTTTGCCACGCTGTCCGCCTCGCGCCCTCAGATCTTCGGCCTCTACTGGTCAAGGCCGCAGATGGAGGCGCGTACCTCGCAGGAACTTGCGGTGGCGCGCCGCTGGCTGAACAGGCTGTGGGAATTTGAGTCTGAAAATGGTGTCGAATTCGATCCCGACCGGGAATGCCTCTATGCGGACCGGCTTCGTCAGCGTGAGCCTGGCGACGACACGCTGGGACTAAGCCCGCATGTTGATGGCGGCTCGGTGGAACGCTGGCTCGACCCCGGGTTCCGCCGGGTCTACCGTCATCTTCTGTCGGGGGATGTCGGCGCCTATGACCCTTTCGATGCTGCCTGGCGCACCGCAACCAAGGAAATCCCGTCGCCAGCCGTTTGTTCGATGTTCCGCACCTATCAGGGGTGGACGGCGCTCAGTCGCCAGGGCCCTGGGGACGGCACGTTGAACCTTGTACCGATCGCCGATGCGATGGCCTGGGTCATTCTGCGCGCGCTTCAGGATGATGTTCCGGATGATGAGCTGTGCGGGGCAGCGCCGTCGCGGGCCCTGACCATCGCCGAGACCTATCACGCCAAAATCCTGCGGGCCTATGTCCCGATTCCGGTGGTCGAGCCCGGTGATACCGTCTGGTGGCATCCCGATGTCATCCATGGTGTCGAAGACCAGCATACAGGTGATGGCTACAGCAATGTGATGTATATCGGTGCCGCGCCGGCCTGTGCGAAGAATGAACGCTTCCTTGCTGGCCAGCGCAGCGCGTTTGAGGCCGGTGAAAGTTCGCCGGACTTTGCCGCTGAAAATTACGAGGTGGATTTTGAGGGAAGGTTCACGCCTGACATGCTATCACCTCTTGGGCGCGCGCAGATGGGCTATGAGGGCTGATACCGCGCTGACGCGCATGTGGTGAAGGGTCGAGGGATGATTTCGATTGGTGGTGAGAACCTGATTGATCTGGTGTCCGGGGATACGGATGCAAACGGGCTGCCGCGCTATGTGGCCAATCCGGGCGGATCGCCCTTCAATGTTGCTATCGCGGCTGCGAGACAGGGTCAGGAAGTGGCCTATCTGACACCGGTCTCTGAAGACGCGCTCGGCATTCTGCTGGCTGACCGGCTGCTGGAAAGCAACGTTGTTCTGGCCGCACCAAGGGCGCCCGACCCGACATCGCTTGCCGTGGTGTCGATCACCGACGGCATCCCGTCCTATGCCTTTCACCGCAATGCCACCGCCGAGCGCCAGGTCAGCCTTGCCGATCTGGAACGCAATATGCCGGCGGCAACGAAGCTTTTCCATGTTGGTTCGCTGGCGCTGATCGACGGCGATGATGCCAATGTCTGGGAGACTTTCTTCGCTGGCTGCCAGACCCGTGGAATCATGACTTCGCTTGATCCGAATGTCCGCCCTGGATTGATCACTGACCGGCTGGACTATGTGGCGCGGATCCGCCGGATGATGCGTCATGCCGATATTTTCAAGCTCAGCGATGAAGACCTTTTGTGGCTCTATCCGGACCGTTCGCTGGAGGCGGCGCTTGCCGATTGCCGCGCCGATTGCGGTGCCGCGCTGTTCATTCTGACAATGGGCGGTGACGGCTCGCGCCTGTTCCTTGGTGACATCGAGATGAAGGCCGAGGCCCCGGCCATTGCCGACCTTGCCGATACAGTCGGCGCGGGGGATACCTATATGGCCAGCATCCTGTGCTGGGTTATGGAGAGCGGCATAAGCTCGCGCGCCGCGCTTGCCGGCATCGATCGGGCAGCACTTGAACAGGCCGCCGCCCGCGCTGGCGCCGCCGCCGCCATCAACTGCCGCCGGTCGGGATGCAACCCGCCCTGGCGCGAAGAGCTGTCGATTATCTGAGCCGCGTATCCCGTAAGACCTTTTGGAGTTATCGCTTTGCCGAAACAGCTGCCGATTGAACCTGGCCAGACCTATGCCGCCGACACTGTCCGCTTCGCCGATATTCCGGTGCATGCCTATCAGCCTGATCTGGCTGCCGAGCGTGACCGCTGGGGCGATGACAGGCTGCGTCGCGCGCTTCGTGACATGCTGCTGGTACGCGAGTTCGAAAGCATGCTTCACGCCTTCAAATCGACCGGCGCCTATCGCGGCATCGACTATGTCTATAAAGGACCAGCGCATCTGTCGGTCGGGCAGGAGGCAGCCGCTGTCGGCAGTGCCATGGCACTTGCCCCGCAGGACCAGATTTTCGGGTCTCACCGCAGTCATGGTGAGATCATCGCCAAGGGGCTGGCGGCGATCGCGGCGCTGGATGATGAGGCGCTAGCCGCGATTACCGGTGCCCATGATGGCGGCAGGCTTGCCGGCTTTGTTGCCGCGCATGTTGGCGCGGCTGGCGGCAGTGCCGCTGACGCTTTTCTCCTGACCGGTGTGCTGGCTGAAATCTTCATGCGCGATGCCGGTTTCAACCGGGGCATGGGCGGCTCGATGCATGCCTTTTTCACGCCGTTCGGGGCCTATCCCAACAACGCCATTGTCGGCGGGTCGGCCGGCATTGCTGTTGGGGCCGCGCTACGCGCCCAGTTGACCGGATCGGATGCTGTCGTGCTGGCCAATCTTGGCGATGGCAGCACCGGCTGTGGCTTGATCTGGGAATCGATGAACTTCGCCGGCATGGGCCAGTTCCGGACATTGTGGCAGCCGCCGTTCGACCGGCATCCGCCGGTGCTGTTCTGCTTCACCAACAATTTCTACGCCATGGGTGGCCAGACCCGCGGCGAGACCATGGCCTGGGACCGGCTGTCGCGGATCGGCGCCGGCGTCGGCCCGGCGCAACTTCACGCCGAAACGGTGGACGGGTCCAACCCGCTGGCGGTGGCCGATGCGGTGGCACGCAAGACTGCGCTGCTGCGCGCTGGCGACGGGCCGGCGCTTCTTGATATCGAATGCTATCGCTATTCCGGCCATTCGACGACGGATACCAACGCCTATCGCTCGCGCGATGAGATGAAGGCCTGGCAGGCGCATGACCCGATCACCCGGTTCCGCGACAGGCTGGTCGAGGGCGGTGTGATCACCATTGAGGACGCCGATGACATGGCTGAGAGGGTTGGTGCGCAGATCGAGGCGGTGACCCGCGCCGTGGTGGACCGGCAGAAGGCCCCGGCCATCGACATCAAGGCCAATCCCGCGATCATTGGCGAGATGACATTCAATGGCGAGATGGTGGACCCGGCCAGCCGCGCCGGCGACCTGTTGATTGATCCTGCCGAGAGCAAGGCGGTGCAGTCGATTGCCCGCAAATCGCGTAGCGGCTTTGACGCGGATGGCGAATTGCTGTCACCGATGCGGGCGGTGACGCTTCGTGACGCGCTGTCCGAGGCCATCCTTCATCACCTTGTTCATGATGAAAGCCTGATCGCCTATGGCGAGGAATGCCGCGACTGGGGCGGGGCGTTTGGCGTGCATCGCGGCTTTGCCGATATCATTCCCTATCACAGGCTGTTCAATTCACCGATTTCCGAGGCGGCGATTGTCTCGACGGCGGTGGGCTATGCGCTGGCTGGCGGACGCGCGCTCGTCGAGCTGATGTATGCCGATTTCATCGGTCGTGCCGGTGACGAGATTTTCAACCAGCTTGCCAAATGGCAGGCCATGTCGGCTGGCGAGCTGCGGCTGCCTGTGGTGCTGCGCGCCTCGGTAGGGTCGAAATACGGGGCGCAGCATTCGCAGGACTGGTCCTCGCTGGTGACGCATGTGCCGGGGCTTCGCGTGATCTATCCGGCAACCCCGGCAGATGCCAAGGGGCTGATGATGACGGCGCTGGCCGGCAATGACCCGACGATGGTGTTTGAATCACAGCGCCTGTATGACCGCGTCGAGACATTCGAGGGTGGTGGTGTGCCGAATGGCGTCTATCGCCTGGAATTTGGCAAGGCGGCGCTGCGCCGCTCGGGTGATGATGTCACCATCCTGACCATCGGGCCGTCGCTCTATCCGGCGATGGATGCGGCGGGTGAGCTGTCAGCGCATGGCATCGAGGCCGAGATCATCGATGCCCGCACACTGGTGCCGTTCGACTATGCGACGCTGGTTCAGTCGGTGAAAAAGACGGGCCGGCTGATCATTGTGTCGGAGGCGGTGGAACGCGGCAGCTTTGCGAACACGGTTGCCGCCAATGTCACCCGGCTTGCCTTTGCCGAGATGACCGCGGCCCCCATTGTGCTGGGCGCGCCAAACTGGATCGCGCCTGGGGCGGATATGGAGGACAGCTACGCGCCGCAATCGCATGATATCTGTGATGCCATTCTTGGTGATTTCTTTGCCGAGAAGCGGGTGAACAGGCGTGGGCTGCGCGACTGGGACATTATCGATATGGCAAAGCGCGGCATTTGACGCTTTCATTAAAGTGAACAGAGGCAGGAGGGCAGGATCCATGGCAACCGAAATTCTGGTACCGCAGCTTGGCAATGAAGTGACCGAGGCCGAGGTCACCGAATGGGTGGCGGCTGTCGGCGATACGGTCACCTCGGGCGAAGTCGTCGTGGTGATCTCAACCACCAAGGCGGCGCTGGAAATCGAGGCGCCGGCGGATGGCACCTTGTCGGAAATCCGTGTTGATGAAGGTGATCTGACGGAAGTCGGCGCCGTTCTCGGCATGATCGAATGAGTGATGCCGCGCTCCACAGGCTTGGTGGGGACGGGCCGGATGTTCTGCTGATCCACGGCTTCGGCGCGGACCGGCTGTCCTGGCTGGCACTGGCCCCGCAGATTTTTCCGTTTGCGACCGTATGGGCAGCGGAATATGGCGGGCATGGCGCGGCCGGCAATGATGTCGGTGACGGTACCGCAACCGCGTTTGCCGCCGCCATTGAATCCGAGGTCAGCGGCAGGCTGCCCCGGCCCCTCCTTGTCGGCCATTCACTTGGCGGGGCGGTGGCCCTCAATCTGGCAGCGCGCGGGGTGGTGGATCCTGCCGGGCTTGTGCTGCTGGCTCCGGCGGGACTTGCCGAGCTTCCAGATAATGCCTTCATCGACCAGCTTCCCGAAGTCACCGACGGCGAGGCGGCGCTCGCCCTGCTGCAGCAGCTTGTTGTTCGCAAAGTTCTGATCACCAGGCGGATGGCCGATGCCTTTGTCGAGACGCTGGCGGATGATGGGCGGCGCACTGCGCTGCGCACAATCGCCGGTGCGCTGAAATCCGGCACACCGCCATTGCCCTTTCCGCCAGCCTGTCCCTTCACAGTGATCTGGGGGGCTGCCGATGCCATTGTGCCGCCCCCGCAGGTGCCCACCCCGGGCCTGCGGATTCTTCCCGATATCGGTCACCTGCCGCAGGTCGAGGCTGTTGGCGAGGTGGTCGAGGCGATCATGGCGCATCTTGACCCGGGTGCGCCCTAGACGGTGACTGGCGGTCACTTCTTGACCTGCATCCGCCTTCACCCTAGCCTGATTTTCAAGATCAAGAATAATAAGGTGTGTGTGTGACCAGCGCATTGGCGAAACGTCTGAGTGCCGAGATTGACCAGCGACGCGACGACCTGGTCGAAACAACGCGCGAGTTGATCCGCATACCCACCCTGAACCCGCCTGGCGACCATTACCGCGACATCTGCGATTACCTCGAAGCGCGGCTGGCGCGCAGTGGTTTTGAGGCGACCTTTGTGCGGGCCGAAGGCGCGCTTGGCGATTCCGAAAAACATCCGCGCTGGAACATTGTCTGCCGCCACGAGGGCGGCGACGGCGGCGACTGCGTCCATTTCAACTCTCACACCGATGTTGTGACGGTCGGCGAAGGCTGGACCCGCGACCCGTTCGGCGGCGAGGTCGACGGTGACCGCATCTATGGACGCGGTGCCTGCGACATGAAAGGCGGGCTTGCGGCATCAATCATCGCCGCCGAGGCGTTTATCGCGGCGGTGCCCGACTATCGCGGCGCGATCGAGATTTCAGGAACGGCGGATGAGGAGACCGGCGGCTTTGGCGGGGTGGCGCATCTTGCCGAGACCGGCTGGTTCAACCCTGAACGCGTGCAGCATGTGATCATTCCGGAACCGTTGAACAAGGACCGTATCTGCCTTGGCCATCGCGGTGTCTGGTGGGCCGAGATCGAAACAAAAGGCCGGATCGCGCATGGATCCATGCCGTTCCTTGGCGACTGTGCCGTGCGCCACATGGCGGCGGTGCTGGCGGAGATGGAGGACAGTCTGTTCCCGGCGCTGGCAACACGGCGCACGGAGATGCCTGTTGTGCCCGAAGGGGCGCGGCAATCGACACTGAACATCAACGCTATCCATGGCGGACTTGCCGAGCAGGCGGAGGATTACACCGGGATGCCGTCGGCCTGCGTTCCTGATCGCTGTGTGATCACCATCGACCGCCGCTTTCTTGCCGAGGAGGACCTTGCCGAGGTGAAGGGCGAGATGGAGGCCCTTCTCGATAAGGTGGCCGCCGAGCGCCCCGAATTCAGCTACGAGATCCGCGACCTTTTCGAGGTGCACCCGGTAATGGCGTCACGCGACGCGCCGGTGGTCACTACGGTTGGTGAGTCCATCCGCGAGGTGATGGGAATCGACCCCGATTTTGTTGTGTCGCCAGGCACCTATGACCAGAAACATATTGACCGTATCGGCAGGCTCAGGAACTGCATCGCCTATGGCCCCGGCATTCTTGAACTTGCGCATCAGCCTGATGAGTGGATCAGCATCACCGACATGACGGAAAGCGCGGCGGTGATGGCCTTGTCGCTGGCAAAATTGTTGCCATCGACCTAACCGATGAAAAAGCAAATGGGAGGAAAACCATGACATCAACCAGAACAGCACCAGCCTGGATCGCGCTTGCCGTGGCCACGGTGATGGGTGCGCAGACGGCGCTTGCCGCGCAGACCTCGATCACCGTCGGCATGCAGCTCGAGCCGCCCAACCTTGATCCAACAGGTGGCGCGGCAGCGGCCATCGACGAGGTGGTCTATGCCAATGTCTTTGAAGGGCTGACCCGCTATCGTGCCGACGGATCGGTGGCGCCGGCACTGGCAAAGTCCTGGACGATTTCGGATGACGGGCTTGTCTATACCTTCGCCCTTCACAGCGGCGTCAAATTTCATGATGGCTCGGCAATGGATGCCGAGGATGTGAAATTCTCGCTGGACCGGGCGCGGGCCGAGGATTCGACGAACGCCCAGAAGCGGCTGTTCACCGGCATCGCCTCGGTCGATGTTGTTGACCCGATGACGGTGAAGATCACCCTGTCAAACCCGGACGGTGGCTTCATCACCAACCTTGCCTGGGGTGACGCAGTGATTGTCGCGCCGGAAAGCATCGATGCGGCGAAGACCGCGCCGGTCGGCACCGGACCCTTCACCTTCTCGCGCTGGGTTCAGGGTGACCGGGTGGAGCTGGCCCGCAACCCGAATTACTGGGGTGACGCAGTGGCACTGGAAAAGGCCACTTTCAAATTCATCTCTGACCCGACTGCGGCCTTTGCGGCGATGATGGCGGGCGATATCGATGCCTTCCCGGGCTATCCGGCTCCGGAAACCCTGCCGCAGTTCGAGGCCGATCCGCGTTTCCGCGTGATTGTTGGATCGACCGAGGGTGAAACCATCCTGTCGACCAACAACAAGGCCGAGCATCTGTCGGACATCCGGATCCGCCAGGCGATTGCCCATGCCATTGACCGGCAGGCCATCATTGACGGGGCGATGTTCGGATTCGGCACGCCGATCGGAACGCATTTCGCACCGCATAATCCCGACTATGTCGATCTGACCGGCGGGTCGATGCATGACCCGGACCGGGCACGCGCGCTGCTGAAAGAGGCCGGAGCCGAGAACATCACCCTGTCGCTGAAGCTGCCGCCTCCGTCCTATGCGCGCCGTGGCGGCGAGATCATCGCGGCACAGCTTCGCGAGGTCGGCATCGGCACCGAGATCGAGAATCTGGAATGGGCGCAATGGCTGGAGCAGGTGTTCCGCGGCAAGGATTTCGATCTGACCATCGTCTCGCATACCGAGCCGATGGATATCGGCATCTATGCCAATCCGGACTATTACTTCCAGTATGACAGCGCCGATTTCCAGGGTCTGATCAATGATCTGAAACTGGCCTCCGACCCGGCCGAGCGGCGGAGCCTGCTGCAGGCGGCGCAGCGCCGGATCGCTGATGATTATGTGAATGGCTATCTGTTCCAGCTGGCCCGCACCGGCGTGGCCAATGCCAAGATCAACGGTCTCTGGGAGAATGCGCCGACCCAGGCCAATGACCTGACCGGTGTCAGCTGGTCTGACTGACCGGCTGTTGAAACCGACATCCCGCCGGCATTCCCGTCGGCGGGGTTCCGCTGTCCCACTGGTGCGATGCCGGTGTGACTCTGGCGCAAGGCTGTTTCATGCTGAGCTATATCCTGTCACGACTGGTTGCGCTGCTGGCCAGCCTTGCTGTCGCCTCGGTGATCATTTTCGTGATGATCGAGATGGTGCCGGGCGACCCGGCGGCCTTTATGCTGGGGTTGAACGCGGCACCTGACACGGTGGCGGCCCTGCGTGCCGAGCTCGGGCTTGGCGGCAGCCCGGTCGAGCGTTATCTGCGCTGGGTCGGCGGCATGGCACAGGGTGATTTTGGCATTTCCTACACCTATCAGGTGCCGGTGGCAGAGCTTGTCGCGGCGCGGCTGATGGTCTCGCTGCCGCTGGCGGTGATGGCGCTGTTGCTGTCGACGCTGATCGCGCTGCCGGTCGGGCTCTATGCTGCCAGCCGTCGTGGCAGTGCCGGCGACTGGAGCGTCATGGGGATCACCCAGCTTGGCATCGCCATCCCGAATTTCTGGTTCGCGATGATTCTGGTGGTGATCTTCGCCATTCAGCTGCGCTGGTTCTCGGCCGGTGGGTTCCCGGGGTGGGAGGCCGGATTTCTGGCCTGTCTGAAGGCGCTGGTTCTGCCGGCGGTGGCGCTGGCACTGCCGCAGGCGTCGATTCTGGCGCGGGTGATGCGCTCGGCGGTGCTTGAAGTGCTGGATCAGGATTATATCCGCACGGCGCGGGCCAAGGGGCTGAGCCGCCGGCGCACCCTGACCGACCACGCCTTTCGCAACGCGCTGATCCCGGTGCTGACCATCATCGGGCTGCAGTTCTCCTTCCTGATCGCCGGCGCGATCATCATCGAGAATGTGTTCTTTCTTCCCGGCCTTGGCCGGCTTGTCTTTCAGGGGATCACGCAGCGCGACCTGATTGTCGTGGAATCGGTGGTAATGCTGCTGGTCTTTGCCGTAATCCTGGTGAATTTCATGGTCGATATTGCCTATGGCATTGCCGACCCCAGGCTGCGGAGGCGGTGATGCGATTCCGTCTGCCTGTCGCTCTTGTCGCCGGCTGTCTGCTGACAAGCCTGTTCCTGCTGGCCGCGCTGGTCTCCTTCCTCTGGACGCCGCATGCGGTGGAAAGCCTGAACATCGCAGCGCGTCTGCAGCCGCCGAGCGGTGATCACCTTCTCGGCACCGACCATTTCGGGCGGGACATGCTGTCGATGCTGATGGTCGGCGCGCGCACCTCGATTGCCGTGGCGATTGTCGCGGTTGGCATCGGCATGGGGCTTGGCGTGCCGCTTGGCCTGCTGGCGGCGGCCAACCGAGGCGGATGGCTTGATGATCTGGTGATGCGCGGCAATGACCTTGTCTTTGCCTTTCCCTCACTTGTCATCGCCATTCTGATCACCGCCGTTTTCGGCCCGTCGGCCTTCAACGCCATTCTGGCCATCGGCATTTTCAACACGCCGGTTTTTGCGCGGGTGACACGCGGCGGCGCGCTGGCCGTCTGGACACAGGATTTCATCCTCGCCGCGCGGGTCAGCGGCAAGGGAGCCACGCGCATTTCCATCGAGCATATTCTGCCGAATATCGCCAATCTCCTGATTGTCCAGGGCACCATCCAGTTCAGTCTGGGGATCCTGGCCGAGGCCGGGCTGTCCTATGTCGGGCTTGGCGCGCAACCGCCGCTTCCCTCATGGGGCCGGATGCTGGCCGACAGCCAGACGATGATCAGCTTCGCGCCGCATCTGGCGGTGCTGCCGGGGCTAGCCATCATCGCGACGGTGCTGGGGCTGAACCTGACCGGTGACGGGCTTCGTGATCTTCTCGACCCGCGGCTGAGGCGGCAACGATGAGCGCCCCGCGTCTTGCCATAGAAGGCCTGTCGGTGCGCATCGGCGGTGCCACGGTTGTCGATGGTGCCAGCCTGTCCATCGGGGGTGGCCAGGTCTTCGGTCTTGCCGGTGAATCCGGATCGGGCAAATCGATGACGGCGCTGGCGGTAATGGGGCTGCTTCCCACGGGCGCTGTCAGGTCTGGGGTGGCACGGCTCGACGGCGACAACCTGTTTGGGTTTGATGAAGCCGCGATGTGCGGTATCCGTGGACGCCAGATCGGGATGATCTTTCAGGAACCGATGACAGCACTAAACCCGGTGCGAAGCATCGGCGACCAGGTGGCGGAAACGCTGATCATCCATGGTGGCATGGCGCGGGCGGCGGCGCGCGAGGTGGCAGCAGACCGGTTGGAACGGGTGGGGCTTCCTGCCGGCCGTATCGGGCTGGATCGCTACCCGCATGAATTGTCTGGTGGCCAGCGCCAGCGGGTGATGATTGCGCAGGCGATTGCGCTGCAGCCGGCGCTGTTGATTGCTGATGAACCTACCACGGCGCTGGATGTCACCACCCAGGCCGGCATCCTCGATCTTCTTGGCGGGCTGGTGGATGAGGGGGATATGTCGCTGATGCTGATCACGCATGATCTGGCGGTTCTTGCTGGCCTCAGCAGCGCCATTGCGGTGATGAAGGAGGGGCAGATCGTCGAGACAGGTGAGACCGAGGCGCTGTTCCGGCATCACAGCCATGCCTATACCGCCAGCCTGCTCGCCGCCTCCAGCCACCGCCCGGATGCGGTGCCGGTGCCGGACAAGGCCGAGCCGTTGCTGCAGGTTGAAAATTTGCGGCTCGGTTATCGTGGGCGGGGCGGGTTGTTCCGCGCCGCGCCGGTGACCGAGGCGGTGCGCGGCGTGTCACTCGCCGTTGATGAAGGCGAAAGCGTCGGGCTTGTCGGCGAATCCGGATGCGGGAAATCGACTCTGGCGCGTGCCATTCTGGGGCTGGAGCCGCCCCGCGCCGGCAGCATCAGGCTGGCCGGCACAGAAATCACCGCTGGCCAGATGATGCCGGTCCAGACCCGCGCCGCCATGCAGATTGTCTTTCAGGACCCCTATGGCTCCTTCAATCCGCGGCACCGGGTGGCGCGTCTTGTCGCCGAGCCCTTTCATCTTCTGGAGGATGCTCCGACCGGGGCCGACGTGGCGCGCGAAATTGGAACCGCATTGGAGGCGGTCGGGCTGTCGGCGCAGGATGCCGACAAATATATCCATGAATTTTCTGGTGGCCAGCGCCAGCGGATTGCCATCGCCCGCGCGCTGGTGATCCGGCCGAAGCTGATCATCCTTGATGAGGCTGTTTCGGCGCTTGATGTGTCGATAAGGGCGCAGATTCTCGATCTTCTGGCTGCCTTGCGGCGGGATTTCGGACTGGCCTATCTGTTCATCAGCCATGATCTGGGTGTGGTGCGTGCGATCACCGACCGGGTGCTGGTGATGAAGGATGGCGAGATTGTCGAAAGCGGCGCGACGGAGACGGTGCTGGCAGCGCCATCGCATCCCTATACTGCCGAGCTGGTTGCCGCCAGCCCGCAAATTCCGCAAGAATGGGTGGCATGACAATGGCTGACGGGCGGCAAAAAAGGAGAATGTGATGGGAACACGGCTTGATGGCAAGACGGCGCTGGTGACCGGCGCCGGATCGGGGTTCGGGGCCGGCATTGTGCGTCGCTTCATCGAGGAAGGCGCGCGCGTCCTTGCCGTCGATGTGAATGCAGACGGGCTTGCCGCGATTGCCGGCGAGACAGGTGCCATTCCGCATCAGGCCGATGTCGCTGATGCCGGATCGGTGGCGGGGATGGCGGCGGCGGCGCAGGATCATTTCGGCGGGCTGGATATTCTGGTGAACAATGCCGGCGTCACCCATCAGTCAGGCCCGCTTGAGGATGTCGGCGAGGATGAATTCGACCGCGTGATGGCTGTCAACAACAAGGCGGTCTATCTTGCGGCGCGCGCCTTTGTGCCGATGATGAAGGCGGCCAGAGGTGGCAGTATTCTGAACATCGCCTCGACAGCTGGTGTCTCGCCGCGCCCGAACCTCAGCTGGTACAACGCCTCGAAGGGCTGGATGATCACCGCGACGCGGGCGATGGCGGTGGAACTCGCCCCGCATGGAATTCGCGTCAACGCCGTCAATCCGGTGGCTGGAGAGACGCCGTTGCTGGCAAGTTTCATGGGTGAGGACACACCGGAAATGCGCGCCAAATTCCTGTCCAGCATTCCGATCGGCAGATTCTCGCAGCCTGAGGATATTGCCAATGCCGCGCTCTATCTCTGCTCCGACGAGGCCTCGATGGTCACCGGTGTGGCGATGGAGGTTGATGGTGGACGCTGTATCTAGGCGGCGCGAGGGGGACTGACGTGAAGACAGGAGCACGAAATCTGATCACCGATGTGGCCGGCATCCGCGTTGGCAATGCGCATGATGTGGCGGTGAAATCGGGGACGACGGTTCTGGCTGCCGATCGTCCCTTCACCGCTTCGGTTCATGTAATGGGCGGCGCGCCTGGCACGCGTGAGACCGACCTTCTGGCCCCTGACAAGCTTGTCACCGACATCGATGCTCTTGTTCTGTCCGGCGGGTCTGCCCTCGGTCTTGATGCCGCGTCCGGGGTGGCCAACGCGCTGCGTGCGGCGGGAATCGGGTTCGATGTAGAGGGACAGAAGATCCCGATCGTGCCGGCGGCCATCCTGTTCGACCTGCTGAATGGCGGTGACAAGGGCTGGCGTGACAATCCCTATGCCGGTCTTGGGGCAGCCGCATGGCAGGCGCGGGACGAGAATTTCGATCTTGGCAGTGCCGGGGCAGGATATGGCGCGGTGGCCGGGCCGGTGAAGGGCGGGCTTGGCTCGGCCTCGGCTGTGCTGGAAAACGGTGTCACCATCGGCGCGCTGGTCGCGGTGAACGCGCATGGCGCGCCGGCGGCCGACGGGGTGCCGCATATGTGGGCCGCGCCCTGGGAGCTGGGTGAAGAGTTTGGCGGGCTTGGTCCGGCGCCGGCCGGGGCGTCGGTCGGTGTGACCTCGAAAGGAAGCCTGACACCATCACAGAACACCACCATCGGGATC
This sequence comes from Alphaproteobacteria bacterium, assembly GCA_038139365.1. Lineage (GTDB taxonomy): Bacteria > Pseudomonadota > Alphaproteobacteria > Puniceispirillales > Puniceispirillaceae > UBA8309. Next base: position 916 of record JAYOST010000001.1, on the reverse strand, counting down.
ATCGCCACCGATGCGCGGCTGGACAAGGCGCAGTGCCAGCGGCTGGCGGTTGCCGCGCATGACGGTTTTGCCCGCGCTCTGGTGCCAAGCCATACGCCCTTTGACGGCGATCTGATCTTTGCGCTGTCGACCGGTGCGGGTGAGCTGGACAACCCGATGACGGACGCGGTCGCGCTTGGCCATGCGGCGGCGACGGTGATGGCGCGTGCCATTGCCCGCGGTGTGTGGGAGGCCGAGGCGGCCGCCGGCGATCTGGTGCCGACTTTCCGCGGGCTTCACGCGGTCTAGCCCCGGTGCCTGCCGGGTTTTGAAGATCATCTTGCATCATGACATACTAGTGTCGAACTCTTGGGGGATATGACCATGCTTGACCAGGCGACAATCGATTCACTGCGCCACACCGATCTGCCGCCAGCCGGTCATCTGATCGATGGCAAGAGCGACGCCGTCGGCGTCGGTGCGCCGATCGAAGTGATCTCGCCGATTGATGGCAGCCGTCTGACAAGCCTTGCCGATGGTGACGCGGCGCTGGTCGACCGGGCTGTGGCGGTGGCGCGCGCGGCTTTTGACGACGGGCGCTGGTCGAAGATGCCGCCGGCAGCGCGCAAGGCGGTATTGCATCGCTGGGCTGATCTGGTGCAGGCGCATGCGGCCGAGCTGGCGGTTCTTGGCGTGCGTGACAACGGCACCGAGATCGGCATGGCCTTTCGCGCCGAGCCCGGCTCGGCGGCGGCGACGCTGCGCTATTACGCCGAAATCTGTGACAAGATCTATGGTGAGATCGCGCCGACACCGGACGGCATTCTGGGGATGATCCATAAGGAGCCTGTCGGCGTTGTCGGGGCCATCATCCCGTGGAACTTCCCGCTGATGATCGGCGCCTGGAAGCTTGGCCCCGCTCTGGCCTGTGGCAACT